>NZ_JBSGVD010000027.1:0-89900 GCF_053608285.1 Nocardia sp. NPDC055053
GCGGCCGTCCCGCCGGTCAGGCGCCGTTGCGTACGCGACGAAGGAGCAAGCAACGGTGCCTGACCGGCGGGACACAAGGGGCCGCGACCTCGAGCGCGCCAGCGCTCCAACAAACACAGCGACCTCGAGCGCGCCAGCGCTCCAACAAACACAGCGACCTCGAGCGCGCCAGCGCTCCAATTACACCGTGCGCATCCAGCCGTGGGAGTCGGCGAAGGTGCCGCGCTGGATGCCGGTCAGCGTGTCGCGCAGCGCCATCGTCACCGCGCCGGGCTCGCCGCCGCCGATGCTGAATTCGCCCTCGGCCGATTTCACCCAGCCGACCGGCGTGATGACCGCGGCGGTTCCGCACGCGAAAACCTCACTGATCTCACCGGATTCGGCGCCCTTGCGCCATTCCTCGACCGAGACCTTGCGCTCCTCGACCGGGTAACCGGAATCGGCGGCCAGGGTCAGCAGCGAGTCGCGGGTGATGCCGGGCAGCAGCGAACCGGACAGTTCCGGGGTGACCAGCCGGGCCTCGGAACCGGTGCCGAACACGAAGAACAGGTTGTTCGTGCCCATCTCCTCGACGTAGGCGCGCTCGCAGGCGTCCAGCCACACGACCTGGTCACAGCCCTTCTCCGTGGCCTGCGCCTGCGCCAGCAGCGAGGCGGCGTAGTTGCCTGCCACCTTCGCCTCACCGGTGCCACCGGGCGCGGCCCGCACGTACTCGGTCGACAGCCACACCCGCACCGGCTTCACGCCACGCGGGAAGTACGCGCCTGCGGGCGAGGCCAGCAGCAGGTACTTGTAGGCCGAAGCGGGCTTCACGCCCAGGCCCGCCTCGGTGGAGAACATGAACGGCCGCAGATACAGCGACTCCTCGCCACCGGCCGCGGGCACCCAGTCGGCATCGACCTCGAGTAGCTGACGCACGGATTCGACGAACAGTTCCTCGGGCAGTTCGGCCATCGCCATCCTGGCGGCCGAGCGGCGGAACCGCGCGGCATTGGCGTCGATCCGGAAGGTGGCGATGCTGCCGTCGGGCTGACGGTAGGCCTTGAGCCCTTCGAAGATCGCCTGACCGTAGTGGAACACCATCGTCGCCGGGTCCATCGACAGCGGGCCGTACGGCTCGACCCGCGCGTTGCCCCACTCGCCGTCGGCGTAGTCGATCGACACCATGTGGTCGGTGAAGAACCGCCCGAAACCGGGGGCCGCCAGTACCTCTTCCCGCTGCTGCGCCGAACGGGGCGCGGGATGCGGAATACGAGAGAACTGTGCAGCGACTGTCATGATGCGATCCTATCCATTGCGCGGAATTACTTCGTTTTGGTGTCGACGAACGGCGGCTTGACCACCTCGCAGCGCAGCTTGCGCCCGCGCACGTCGACCTCCACCTCGTCGCCGGGTTCCAGCTTCGCCGTGGTGTCGAGCAGGGCCAGCGCGATGCCGACCTTCAGCGACGGCGAGAACGTGCCCGAGGTGGTCTCCCCGACCGGTTCGCCGTCGCGCAGCACGGTCTGCCCCTGCCGCAGCACGCCGCGATCGAGTGCCTTCAGGCCCATCAGCGTGCGCCGGGGACCGTCGGTCTTCTCCTGCTCGAGCGCCGCCTTGCCCCAGAACTCCGGCTTCTTCCAGCCGACCGCCCAGCCGGTGCGCGCCTGGTTCGGGGTGATGTCGAGGGACAGCTCGTGGCCGTGCAGCGGGTAGCCCATCTCGGTGCGCAGCGTGTCACGCGCGCCGAGCCCGGCGGGCTGCCCACCGGCCGCCCGCACCTGCTCGGTGAGCGCGCGGAAAACCGCTTCCGCGTCGTTCCAGCGCGGCAGCAGCTCGTAGCCGTGCTCGCCGGTGTAACCGGTGCGGCACACCCGGACGGGGCGGCCGTCCCATTCGGCGTCGGCGTAGGCCATGTATTCCATGTCGGTCGGCAGGCCGAGGGCGGCGAGCACCTCGGTCGACTTGGGGCCCTGCACCGCGAACACCGCGTACTCGCGGTGCTCGTCGGTGACGGTGATCCCGGCAGGCGCCACCTTCCGCAGCTCGGCCACCACGGCCGCGGTGTTCGCGGCGTTCGGCACGAGGAACACCTCGTCCTCGCCGACGTAGTAGGCGATCAGATCGTCGATCACGCCGCCGTCGGCCGCACAGCACAGCGTGTACTGGGCCTTGCCCGGCCGGATCCTGGCCAGGTCGTTGGTCAGCGCCGAGTTCACGAACGCCGCGGCGCCGGGGCCCGCGACGGTCGCCTTGCCCAGGTGACTCACATCGAACAGGCCGACCGTGGTGCGCACGGCGGTGTGCTCACCGACGGTCCCGCCGTACTGCACCGGCATCTCCCACCCGCCGAACGGGGCGAAGGTGGCTCCGAGCTCGACATGAACAGCGTGGATGGGGCCCTCGAGCAGCGCGTTGTCGGTCATGGGCCCGAGCTTATCGGTCGATCCCCGCGCCGCGCGAACCTCCCGATTCGCCGGGTAGCCCCAGGAATCGGGGGCATCGTGACGGGTTCCGCCGACCGGTCGCCGGTGCGAGGATCTGCGGTCATGAACCTACGTACGGCCGGCGCGGGTGCGCTGCTTGTCTCCGCGACCCTGCTCCTGGCGAGTCCTGTCGCCCACGCCGACACCGGCAGTCTCGACTTCCTCGGCCCGTCCGGCTCGGGCGGCGGGATCAACCTCGGCTGCCTGCTGCAATCGCTGTCCGGTGAATCGCCAACGGCGGATTGCGATCCGCCCACGATTCCGGCGCCCTGAGCGACTCCGGCAACGATGACCGGGGCCCGTTTTGCCGAAAGCCGATGATCGGCAACGGCTGTAAGGTCGTGACCGTGAGTGAGTTGTACGGCCGCAGGTTCCGCAGGGTCGCCCGCATGGACGTCGTCATGAGCCGGGCTGTGTCCCGGATCCCGGAGACGGCGGCCGATCGCGGCATGCTGCGGCTGACCAGGTCGGCCAACACCGGCGGCCTGTGGCTGGCGACGGCGGCGGTGCTGGCGGTGAAGCCGGGGCCGCCGCGACGCGCCGCCTTGCGCGGGGCGATCGCGCTGGCCGGGTCGAGTTTCCTGGTGAATCTCGTGCTCAAGTCGCTGATCCCGCGCCGCCGTCCACCGGCCGAGCTCATGCCGCACAGCCGGCGGCTGGTCGACCAGCCGTTCTCCTCGTCGTTCCCGTCGGGCCACAGCGCCAACGCGGCGGCCTTCGCCACCGCCGTCGCGCTGGAGAGCCCGCGCACGGCGCTGGCCGTCGCCCCGGTGGCCGCCGCCGTCGCCTATTCGCGCGTCCACACCGGCGCGCACTGGCCGTCCGACGTCCTGGTCGGCGCCGCCGTCGGCACCGGCGTCGCGCTGGCCACCCGCCGCTGGTGGCCGATCCGCGAATCCGACGAGGCCGAGGCGCACGTGGTGCGCGACGCCCCCGCGCTGGTCGACGGCAAAGGTCTACTGCTGCTGATCAATCCGCGTTCCGGGGACTCCACCTACGACCCCACCCCCGACATCGCCGAGGCACTGCCCGCGGCGACCCTGCTGCACACCCAGCCCGATCGCGACGCCGCCGAGCTGTTGCAGGAGGCGCTCGACCCGTCGATCCTCGCGGTCGGCGCGGCGGGCGGTGACGGCACCATCGCCGCGGCCGCCGCCGTGGCGCTGCGTAACGACCTGCCGCTGGTCGTGGTCCCGGCGGGCACCCTCAACCACTTCGCCCGCGATCTCGGCGTCTACGACCTGCGCGAGGTCGCCGACGCGACCGGCGCGGGCGAGGCCGTCGAAGTCGATATCGCCGCAGTGGAATTCGAGACCCCCGACGGTCCGCGCACCCACTATCTGATCAACACCGCCAGCATCGGCGCCTACCCCGATCTGGTCCGCCTGCGGGAGAAATGGGAGGACCGCTGGGGCAAGTGGCCCGCGTTCGCGGCCGCGCTGATCGTCACGCTGCACCGCGCCGAGCCGATCCGGATCCTGCTCGACGACCGCTGGCACGATCTGTGGTTCCTGTTCGTCGGCAACGGCCCGTACCACCCGCACGGCGCCGTCCCCGCGTTCCGCTCCCGGCTCGACGAGGGTCTGCTCGACGTGCGCTGGCTGCGCGCCGACGTGCGGTTCTCCCGCACGCGCGCCGTCATCGCGCTGATGCTGGCCGCGATCGGCCACAGCCGGGTCTACGGTGAACGCCAGATGCACGAGTTGCCGGTCGCCGTGCACACTCCGGTCGCGGTGGCCGCGGACGGTGAAGTGGTCGGCACCGCACGGGATCTGCGCTTCACCGTCGCGGGCAAGGTCGCGGTCTACCGCCGCGACGAGGACAACCCGCGCTGGGAGAACCGCGCCCGCCCGCACCACCGCCGCCCCCTGGCCTGGCTGATGGACCGTCGTCGCTGAATCCTCACGAACCCGTCTCACCTCGATCACCATCGGCCACAACGGCCTTGCGCGGCCCGCGCCGGTGGACATGATGGAGGCATGAGCTCGCCGGACGGCGCACGTCCGATCACCGCAACCGAAGCCGATCGCCGCTGGGACCCGTGGACTCCCGGCGTGGTCGCCGCCCGCCTGAGTGCCTGCACCGCGCCGTGGGCGGTAGCGGGCGGCTGGGCCATCGATCTGTTCGCGGGCGGCATCTCCCGCGCCCACGCCGATATCGAAATCGCCGTCCCCCGAACGGATTTCCCCGAGATCGCGGCCGCGTTCCCCGAGTACGAATGGGACATCGTCGGCGACGGTCACCTCTGGCCCTACGCCGAGGCCGCCGACCGCACCGACCTCCATCAGGCCTGGCTGCGCGACCCGTTCACCGGCGCGTTCCACCTCGACGTCTTCCGCGAACCGCACCGCGGCGACACCTGGATCTGCCGGCGCGATCCGACGATCACCCTCCCCTACGCCGAGCTGATCCTCACCACCCCGTCCGGCATCCCGTACGTGATCCCGGAGGTGGTCCTGCTGTTCAAGGCAAAGGCCAACCGCGCCAAGGACGATGCCGATTTCCGGCGGGCCCTGCCGTTGTTGTCCGAGGACCGGCGCGCCCGGCTGTCGTCCTGGCTGACGCGGGTCCATCCCGATCACCCGTGGCTGAGCAGGACCGCGGCCTGACCCGACCACCTCAGCCGGGGCCCGCCGGTCTGCGCGAGACCGGCACCTAGGGCCTGTTTCGAGGTCCGCCGACTACTGCCCTGACACGATCGAATTAGCCCGGCAGCCGACACCATCCCTGCCGATAGTCCACCCAATCCTGGGGCCTGGCAGCGAAATCCACGTACAGGGCGACCCCGAAGTTCGCGCGGTCGACATCGGCGCTCGTGAGCCCGAGCCGAATCCCGCGCACCGCGGCGGCAACTGTCTCGGCCGCACCGTGATGTCCCGGATCGTCGGCCCAGAACGCGGGCGCCCCCATCAGCAGATCCACCTCGTGCGGGGTCACCTCCGCTGCCAGTTCGGTCTGCTGCGCCACGTACCCGCTGTAGAGCGCCTCGGTCGGCATGGCGGTGTCGTAGGACATCACCGCCACCTGGTCGACCCGGCGCGCCACATCGGCGAAATAGGCTTGGCTCCACCACTTCCCGTGATCGGCGACCGCGAGGCCCACCGAGTGCAGTCCCGGCAGCGGATCGATGACCGGCGCCGACACCGACAGTGGCACTCGCGCAGCCGAAGTCACCGCTTTGGTCGCATCGAGCAGCGCGAGGAACCCAGGCGATCCTGACCGCACCGGCTCGAGGTCGTAGTGCACCCCGTCGAATCCGTAGGCGAGCACGCGCCGCGCCGATGCCACCACCCGCTCGCGCGACTGCGCCGATTCCACATCCAGGCCGTCGAATTCGGGTTGCACGACATCGCCCAGCCACGACTGCACCCGGACGCCGGGCAACTTCGCGTGCACCGCGTCGACGAACCATTGCGCCCGCGGCGCCAGATCGTCGCGCAGACTCCCGTCGTGCTCGAGCGGACCGGTGTGCACATACAGGTCA
This sequence comes from Nocardia sp. NPDC055053, assembly GCF_053608285.1. NCBI lineage: Bacteria > Bacillati > Actinomycetota > Actinomycetes > Mycobacteriales > Nocardiaceae > Nocardia > Nocardia sp. NPDC055053. The sequence continues at coordinate 5,950 of NZ_JBSGVD010000027.1, forward strand.
CGAATTCCGGTGCCCGCCAGCATGGTCGCCAACTGGTCGACATCGGCGTCGGTCCTGCGCCCGTCCACCCACGCGTGCCCGAGCCAGAACGTGTCCTTGCCCCTGGTCCGCGCCTGGTCGGACTGCGCACCGATGTTCTGTGCCAGCAGGTACGTCACCGCGCCGACGACCGGCAACGACACCACAACGAGCAACACGAGCGCGACCACCGCGCCGCGCACCCACCACGACCACCCTCGCCACTTCCCCCGCATCAGACCTCCCCGACGTTCGAGACTCCGAGACTACCCGCAGGTACCGACCGGCAGATTTCCGGCAAACCGCCCACCCGTGGAAAACTGTGCGCCGCTGTACAACTGATCGGAGCACCATGAAATACGCCGTCACCCTCGGATCCGCCGCCGTCGCGGCTTTCGCCTTCGCCATCGCGACACCATCTGTGGCCACCGCACAACCGTCCGGCAACTGCCACAAGTCCTACTCTCCCTGCGTGCCCATCGTCAGCGACGTGGACTGCGAGGGCGGCAGCGGGAACGGTCCCTATTACACCGGACGCGTCCGGGTGATCGGCCCCGACGAGTACGGCCTCGACCGGGACGGCGACGGCGTCGGTTGCGAGTAGCGACAAGAAAAGGGGCGTGCGATGTGGTCATCGCACGCCCCTTTGTCGTTTCGGTCAGCGGTTCTCTTCGGGGCCGCCGTAGCCCTCGCCGGGCTTGCCGAGATCGGGGCCACCAGGTGTTCCGTAGCCGGGGCCCTGGCCGGGGCCGCCGTAGCCCTGACCACCCTGGCCCTGGCCGCCTTCGGCCGGACCGCCGTAACCGGGGCCACCGTAGCCAGGTTGTCCGCCGGATCCTGGCTGGCCCGGCTGACCTGGATATCCCGACTGGCCGGGCTGACCGGGCTGACCTGGGTACTGGCCGGGCTGACCGGGCTGACCCGGGTACTGGCCGGGCTGACCCTGACCCGGGTACCCCGCCTGACCGGGCTGACCCGGGTACCCCTGCTCACGCGGATACCCCGGCTCACCGAATCCGCCTGCGGGCCCGCCGTACTGCGGGTATCCCGGCTCCGGCGCGGCCGCCGCCCCGACGACCGGACCGCCGGTCACCACCCGATACGCGTACGTGGAGGCGATGATCGTCAACGGCACCGTCACCAGCAGACCGAGGCCGCACAGCAGCGCGCCGACGATATTGATACCGAACAGCGCCAGCGCCAGCAGCAGCAACGGTCCGGCATTGCTCGATATCGCCGAGAAGCTCGATTTGATCGCCGTGATCGCGTCCTGATCGCGGTCGATCACAAACTGCATCGTCCACCAGGTGAAGAAGGCGATCACCAGGCCAGGCAGGATGCACAGCACCAAGCCGATACCGGTCGCCAAACCGACCAGAATGCCGGCCAGGATCACCGCTCCGACATTCGTGAACTTGAAAAAGTCACCGAATCCCGGCTTGCGCCCATCGGTTTCGTGCAGCGCGCCACGCACGAACGCGGCGGAGATCAAATAACCGATGATGGCACTGACCACCGTGCCGATGAACTGCCAGATACCGAATCCGATGCTGAAATCACCGTCGGCATCGGTATCGGTGGTGTTCCCCAAACCGAACAGGAAGTTGATCGCCACCTGGATGATGAAGGCGATCAGCACGATGGCGACCCACACCACCGCATTGTTCTTGAATTTGTCCCACCCGTAACCGATGGCGTCGCCGACACCGAGTTTCGGCCCCGCCGGTGGATACCCGGGTTGCTGCTGTCCATACGTCATCCGAATCGCATCCCCTCACCTTGTGCGACGACCAAAGCCGCCGATATGAGTCTTCCGATCCGGCGCCACGGTCACGCCGACACCCCGATCATTTCACACCACCCACCCCAAGTCCGGTTTCGTACACCAATACCCGCGAACCGCGTTATCCCGTCGACAAGCATGTCGTTTACCTCGATTCCGAGAAAGGTTGCGCCGATTTCGAATTCGCTGAATCAATCAGCTTCCTGTTCCCCGAATCTGTGGGATGGATGTTCAGACCTCATAGAGCTGGTGGCACGGCAACAGACGCATAGTCGCGGTCACGGCCCGGTCGATGGTGACCAGCGCATGGCCGTGCCACCGGTTCATGTCGGCGGCGAAGGCTTCCGCGACCGCGGATTCGGCGCGGAAGTCCAGGGCGACGATGCCGGTGGCTCCCACGGGGAACACGACCGCGAGGTGCACCTGCACGCCGATCACCACCGCGCCGCTACTCCGGCGGAGCCAGTGCGCTCGTCGGCCGGTAACGGCAGCTCGCATCGGGTGCTGGTACCGCTGCCCCACGGTGACCGGACTACCCGCCCACACGCGGCGACTACCGCAGGGTGCGGCGGAATGCGGGCGAAACCGCGGGTGTCGAGGCAAGTCACAACCAGCATCGACGCCGCCGGATCGCGGTGGATGCGAATGGTGAGCATGTGATCCTGCCCGCTGACATGGTCGGCCTCGGTCGCGGTCCCCACGAGCGCGCGCATCAGGGAGTCCAGCGGATCGACCATGCTCGCCAGCCCCGCCCTGGACAGGCGATTGCGGGTGTTCAGCCGCACGATGTCCTCGGCGAGCGGAACCGGTGCCACCTGAAACTCCCCGATAACCGCAATGTCCGAGTCGATGGCAACCTGTTCGGTCGAGCTGGCGTCCATGACCCCGATTGCGGGGCGGATCTCCGAAATCTGCCGCAGCAGTGCCTGTCTGGGCATCACCAGCCCGTCGAGGTGAGTCATGCTCGGCACGATCAAGTAGCCGCCACCTGCGGCCTGCAACTCCTCCACCGCGGCCCACAGCACGCGGAAGCTGGCTTGGCCGCCGAGCATCGTACGCAGATCTACGCGGTCACGAGCGGCAAGATCGGTCACGGTGCGGATCAGCAGGGTGTCATGTCTGCGGTCGAGCGACTCCATCAGCGACCAGAGCGGATTATGGTGCGGCGCAGGCTCATGGCGGATCGTTCCGCGCAACGGTGCGCCGGCGGTCAGAGCCGCTTGCCGAAGCTGGTGCTCCACGATGAGGATGTCACCGGGATGTACCAGCGCGGACCGTAGGTAGCCGATCATGACGGTCATCGCCGCGGCCTCGATTCGAGAATGCGCCACGGCCTTGGCGCCGCGATGCCTACTGCTCGTTCGCTCACTGGTCCCCTCCAGCGTGAGGTGGCTGTCGATGCGGACGCACACAGCGCCCGTAGTGGACTATGCCACTTGAGAGAGGTTCGGAAAATTTCCGAGATTCGAGCTAGAGGGTGATCGGATATTCCTGACGGAACGCCCATGTCTCCGGCGGGTAGATCGCCTCGTCGACCTGCAACGCCCTCTCGCCGGGGCCGTAGGCGACCAGCCAGTACACGAGCACCGCCGACCCCGGATCGAGCTGCAGGTCAACGCATTCCGCCTCGGTCGCCAACCGGGCACTGACCTGATCCCGGGCGAACGAGGCGCGCAACCCGAGCGTTTCGGCCAGATACCGCAGGGTCCCTCCCCGAAGTCGCTCGGCTGTCAGCAATGACGGTGCGACATCAGCGAGTTCGGCAGGGAACCAACTGGTGGAGAACTCGATCGGGCCGCGATGGTTGGCGATGAGCCGACATCGCCGCACAACCTCTGCCCCAGGTTCGATTCCGAGCGAGCGCGCGACATTCACCGGCGCATCGACGATTCCGACGAACGGGAACGACACGCTTTCCGAATCGCTGTACATCGTGCCCAGCGCGGCGGCGCGCTCATACCGCTCACGTGCCCGCGGAGCGGCAGACACGTCACGGACGATAGTTCCCGATCCCTGGCGTGATTCGACGAGTCCCTGCTGACGAAGTACCGCGACCGCGCTCGACGCCGTCGGCCGGGACACGTCCCAGCGTTTGGCCAGTTCACGTTCCGAGGGCAGTTTGTCACCGGGCCGCAAATCGCCGCGAACGATTTGATCCCGCAGATCGCCGGCGATCTGCTGATACGGCGGCGGGACCTGCTCGATCTTCGACACTGCCAATCCTCTCGGTCCACCTAGTAACCTAGGCCACTAGCCACATTAGCCACTTCGACGCCCGATGACAGCAGGCAGCCATATGAGAAACGCGGTGGTGTTCGCCGCCGGCGGAGGGGGCGACGCCGTCTCCGCCTCCGTGCTCGCACACGCGCTCGCCGAACAGATCACGGTGTCGGCGATCGTGAGCTGGTCGTGGGATCGTCTACTGCTGGATCCCTTGCCGGGCCCGCGCACCGCCGGAGACTTCGAGGGCCTGATCGCTCACGGTGACGGCCTCTTCCAAGTGCCGTCCACAGCCTTCTTGACCACCGGCGGGCAGTCCACGCTCCCCCGCCTTGCAACCCACTTGGCCATGCCACTGCTGCTCGCCGACCCCAGGAGGGGCTCACAGGGGCTGAGCCGGCAACTGCGAAAAGCAGCGGAGGTGTTCGCCGCCGAGCTGATTCTGGTCCTCGACGTCGGCGGCGACATACTGGCCGCTGGAGACGAGCCGGGCCTCCGCAGCCCGCTGGCAGACTCGCTCGCGCTGGCGGCTGCCGTCGAGTCCGAGCTCCCGACCGACGTTCTCGCCACCGGTCTCGGACTCGACGGCGAACTCACCGCCGACGAACTGGACCGACGGCTCATCGACCTCGGCGCCGACGAGGTCGTCACCCTGCACTCAGCGGATGCCGTTGGCGTAGAAGGCATCTGGGAATGGCATCCCTCGGAGGCGAACGCACTGCTTTCGGTCGCGGCGGGTGGGTGGCGCGGACAAGTCGAATCTCAACGCGACACCACGATCACCGTCGACGACCGGTGCACCACAGTATTCCGGGTCGACTCCCACAAGCTCGCAGGCGACTCGATCGCTGCGGACCTCGCCGCGACCACGAGCCTCGACACTGCCGAACTCCGAGTCCGCGACCGCCGAGGAACGACCGATATCGACATCGAACGACGACGCCTGGCAACACGCAGCCACCCCCGCAGCCCCAGCGCAAACGCGATCGCCATCCTCGACCAGTACGTGAAAGACGCTGCGGCCCGCGGGACCGATGCCCTGACCATCCGTCGCGTCCTCGAGCTCACCGATGCGACCGATCCATCGTCGGCAACCGCGATGCGCGAGCAGCTACGGCAACAACGACCGGACAATTTCCAGCCGCCCCTCTACATCACTGCCCTCTGACGCCGCCGCGGCTACCGCCGATGAAGCAGAACACCATCGGGTTGTGGTGGCGTCAGGGTTTGACGGGCAAGGTCAGCGCCGCGTCGATGGTGGCGTCGAGGAAGGCGAGAGTGTCGCGGCGGCGGGTCAGGGGGTTGCGGTAGCTGCGGTGGCCCTCGACGCCGTTGGTACGCAGGTGCAGGCTTTCGGCGACGATGCGCTGCCAGCGTGGATCGAACGTCTTGTGGGCGTAGCGGCCTGCGCCGGATTTCGAGGTCATTGTTCCGGTGGCGAGAAGGTGGTGCAGCCGGCTCACGCCGAGCACGGCCCAGACCGGGAACCACGGACTGACCCCGAGGGCGAGGGGCAGCGGGCGCAGCTGCCGGTTCTGTTCCCACCACGGCCGCCAGTAGCCACGAAGGTTGTCGATGGTGTACTCGCGCAAGACATTCCGGTCAGCCCACAGGTCGATGTCGGTCGGCTGGGGTCCGCGCACGGTGATCCCGTGCCAGGCCAGCTCGCAGAACGTCACCGGGTTTAGGCCGAACCGCCCAGCGGGTGTGAACCGATTCTCTTGGGCACAGGGGATTTCCGGGCAGCCGCTCGGCCCGGCGGCCAGGTCGGCCCAAGTGAGAACCGCACCATCGAAATTCGGCATCGGGAAGGCGGCCACCGTTCGGGCGTGCGCCTCGGCCAACGCCGCCATCTCCGGAGATCCTTCCTCCAGACGACGATCGATCACCGCGACGAAGTCGATATCGCTGGCCGTCTGGAGTCGACCGCGCCCGGCGCCACGAGGTTGGAAGTCGCCCAAGGCCACCGATCCCACCAGATAGAACCCGGTGACCAGCCCCGGCGCCAACTCGTCGACAGCGGTCAGAAACACCCGCACACTCCGCCCGACTTCGGCAGGCAGCTCGTCGCTGGACATGCCGACCAACCTACCGGCCACGCGGACAGAACCGGAGCGCCCCGGTGAGAGAGCCGGGGCGATCGGGTGGTGGGGTTACTTGTCCGCGTTCTCCCGCTTGGGGAGCTTCCATCCCGGGCGCGGGAAGTGGCACGTGTAGCCGTCGGGGTAGCGGATCAGGTAGTCCTGATGTTCGGGTTCGGCGTCCCAGAAGGTGCTCGCGGGAGTCACCTCGGTGACGACCTTGCCCGGCCACAGGCCTGAGGCGTCGACATCGGCGATGGTGTCCAGGGCGGTGCGGCGCTGGTCGTCGTCGAGGTAGAAGATGGCCGAGCGGTAGCTGGAGCCGATGTCGTTGCCCTGGCGGTCCCTGGTGGTGGGGTCGTGGATCTGGAACAGGAACTCGAGCAGGGCCCGATAGTCGGTCCGCGCCGGGTCGTATTCGATCTCGACGGCCTCGGCGTGGCCGGGGTGATTGCGGTAGGTGGGGTGATCGTTGCTGCCGCCGGTGTAGCCGACCCTGGTGGACAGCACTCCCGGCTGCCTGCGGATCAGATCCTGCATGCCCCAGAAGCATCCACCGGCCAGAATCGCCTTACGGGTTTCGGTCACGCGTCCTCCTTGGTAGAGCCTCCACGGTCGCACAGAAGTGCCACAACCGCCTCTATGGAACTCCGCTGACGAGCCGGGAATTCCCACCAGTAAGCTCGCCGCGCAAGCGATACCTCATGAACATCCCAGCGTGTCCCAGAGTCACCGAGGAAACAGGAGGAATTCGGCGAAATGCCACGTAGCGTCGTTGCCCGGAGTTTGACGATCGGATTGGCAGCAGCAGCTGTGACAGCAGGCGCGGTGAGCGGCGCGGGAGCCCACCCCGCCGGCAGCGACGACACGGTCGCACAGACCTCGAACTGCGAAATCGGACAATCGAGACTAAAAAACCACAAGCTACGTGCGCCCAACCCGTCCGCCACCGGACAGATCGACGCCGTCCTCATCGCCTCGACCACCCGCGCCCCGATCGCGGGCGGCAAGGTGTTGCTCACCGGCAGCGACACCTGCGGTGACACCATCCACCGGCACCTGTCGACCGGCACCGACGGCCAGGTCAGCTTTCGCGGGCTCCAGCCGGGCCGCTATCAGGTGACGGCCTACCCCGGCGTGAAGAAGTCGCAGTCCACGGCCGCCGTGGAGCTGTTCACCCCGACCCTGAAAACCCTGCAGTTCACGGTCTCGCCGAGTCACGGCTAGCGGCCGCTCGGGCCGGGTGATCACCGCCCGGCCCGAAACCCGTTGACACCCAGCGCGGTCGGACGCACCGTGATACAACTCACCCCAGAGTGAGAAGGGGTGGTTTCCGTATGGAGCCAACAGCCGAACAGCGGGCAGCGCTGGGTTTGATCTGTGACACATTCCTGCCCGGTGACGGGCTCGATCTACCGGCGGCGACCGAGCTGGGCGCGGTCGACACGATCTTCCGGATCCTGGGCCGCAACCCGCGCGAGGCGGACAAGAAGCAGCTCGCGATGTTGCTGGGGCTGTGGGATTCCCGAGCTTTCGGCCTGGTGACCGGCAGCGGTTTCCGCCGGTTCTCGTCGCTGTCGCAGGAGCGGCGCGAGGCCGCGCTGCTACGGCTTGCCGATTCCGGGCTTGCGCCGGCCAGGGCGGTGTTCCAGGCACTCAAGCAGGCCTCGCTGCTGGCCTACAACGTGACCCCGGGCCCGACCGGGACGAACCCGCTGTGGGAGCAGATCGGCTATCCGGCCCCGACCGGCCCGTCGGCGAACGCGCCCACGCCCGCGCTCACCCCGGAGCGGTTCACCGAATCGACCACCCTGGACTGCGATGTCGTCGTGGTCGGCTCGGGCGCGGGCGGCGGCGCCGCGGCGGCGGTACTGGCCGAAGCCGGTCTCGACGTGGTGGTGCTCGAACGCGGAAACTATTACGACGACAAGGATTTCGGCAACGGCGAGCTCGACGCGCTGACCAGCCTCTACGCCCCCGGGCCTGCGGCGTCGGCGGAGGGCCAGATCACGCTGGTTGCGGGTACCTGCCTCGGCGGCGGCACCGTCGTCAACTGGAGCACCTCGCTGCCCACCCCCGACGGGGTACGCAAGGAGTGGGCGGAATCGGGTGTCCCCCAGTTCGCCGACGACGAATTCGGCGACGCGCTGAACACGGTGCAGCGCCGCATCGGCGTCACCGGAAACAAGTCCCCGCTCTCGGCGCGCGACGGCATTCTCGAACGCGGCGCCAAGGCGCTCGGCTGGGATGTCGACACCTTGCCGCGCAATGTCGGCGACGCCTGCGACGCCGCGGTCGAATGCGGTCGCTGCGGGTACGGGTGCAGGCTCGGCGCCAAGCAGTCGGTGACCAAGACCTGGCTCGCCGACGCCGCCGAGCACGGTGCGCGGCTGGTGGTCGACGCCGACGTCCGCTCGATCACGGTGACAGCGGGCAAGGCGGAATCGGTGTCGGCGCGCACCTCCGACGGCGTCGAGATCACCGTGCGGGCGCGCGCGGTGGTCGTCGCGGCGGGCGCCATCCAGACACCCGCGCTGCTGCAGCGATCGGGCCTGCGCAACAAGAACATCGGCCGCCATCTGCGCCTGCATCCCGCCGCCGCGGTGTTCGGCGTGTTCGAGGAGGAGATCCGGCCGTGGGAGGGCGCGCTGCAGGCGCGGATCAGCAGGCACCACGCCGACCTCGACGGAAACGGCTACGGCGTCATCTACGAGACCGGGCCGATCCACCCCGGCCTGGCGACCGGGTTCATGAGCTGGCGTGGCGCGGCGCAGCATCGCGCCACCATGCTCGATTTCGCGCGCACCAACTCGATCGGGGTGATCACCCGCGACCGTGATCCGGGCACCGTGTCGATCGACGGCAGCGGCGAACCGGTGGTGAAGTACCGCCTGTCCGACTACGACGCCAACCACCTGCACACCGGCATCGTCGGCGCCGCCTCGGTCCTGGAAGCCGCGGGCGCGCAACGCATCTACTCCGGCCATCAGGCGGGCGTCTCGTTCGAACCCGGCGTGCGCGGTTCGCTCGCGGAGTTCGACGCGGCCTGCAAGAAGGCCGGTTACGGGCCGGGACAGTGCTCGATGGGCGCCCTGCACATCATGGGCTCCGCGCGCATGGGCGGCACGGCGGAACTGTCGGCGACCAACCCGGACGGCGCCACCTGGGAGGTCGACAATATCGTCGTGGCCGACGGGTCCAGCTTCCCCACCGCGCCCGGCGTGAACCCCATGGTGACCATCGAGGCCATCGGCTACATGAACGCCAAGCGGCTGGCGGCCAAGCTCGCCTAGCTGTCTACCCGGCGGATCCCCGCGAGGACGGCCCGCAGCACGTCGAGGTCGGCACTGCCGACCGTCCGGTGCTGCGGGGCGCGGGCGACCAGCCTGCCCTCGTCGATGAGGTCGGCGATGAGCACCTTGGCCAGGTTCAACGGCAGCCCGAGGTGGGCCGACACCTCGGCGACCGCCATCGGCGTCCGGCACAGTTCGACGATCGCGGCGTACTCGGGTTCGGTGCGCCGCAGGCGGGTGCCCGCACCGGCGTCGACCAGCAGCGTCGTGAGGTCGAGTTCGTCGCGCTCGGTCCGGCCGCGCCCACGGGTCACCGCGTAGAGGCGCACGATCGGGCCCGCGTCCTCCTCGTACCAGTGTTCGCGTTCGTCGCTCATGCGCGCGGCGAGACGGCGGGGAACTGACCGGAGATCGGCGAGGACTGATCGGCGGCCTCGGCCAGCGCCGAGGGGATCAGTACGACCGCACGCACTCCGCCGTAGACCGATTCGGCCAGCCGCACCGAGATATTGTGCCTGCCAGCCAGTTTCGCGACCACGAACAGTCCGAGCCGTGAATTGCCGGACAGTGTCGCCACACTGAACTCCGGTGGGTCGGCCAGCACCGCATTGCGTTCGGCCAGTTCGGCTTCCGACATCCCGAGGCCCTGATCGATGACCTCGACGGCCACCCCGCGCCCGACCACGACCCCCGACACGATGACCTGCGTCTCTGGCGGCGAGAACGCCGTCGCGTTGTCCATCAGCTCGGCCAGCAGGTGGATCACATCGGCGACAGCGTGGCTGGCGATGCGCACCTCGGGCATCTGCTTGGTCTGAATCCTGGTGTAGTCCATGCTTTCCGCGATCGCGCCGCGCACCAGTTCCAGCAGCGCCACCGGATTGCGCCAGCGCCTGCCCGGCTGCTCGCCGCCGAGGATGATGAGGTTCTCGGCGTTGCGGCGGGAGCGGGTCGCGAGATGGTCGAGCTGGAACAGCAGTTCGAGCTGGTCGGCATTGCCTTCGTCGCGTTCGGCGCGGTCGAGCAGGGCGAGCTGACGGTGCACGACCACCTGGCTGCGGTGGGCGATATTGAGGAACACCGTGTTGATGCCCGCCCTGGTCTGCGCTTCGGCGACGGCCGCCGACACCGCGGCGAGGTGGGCGCGGTTGAACGCGGCCGCGACCTGGCCGAGTTCGTCGGAGCCGAAGTCGAGCCGGGAGGTCTCCTGCTTCGCCTCGACCTTCTCCCCCGCCGCGAGCCTGCGCATGAGATCGGGCATCCGCTCGTCGGCCAGTTCCAGGGTGTCGTGGCGCAACCGCCGCATGCGGGCGATGAACCGGTTGGCCAGGACCAGCGCTATCAGGAACGCGCCCACCGCGAGCAACGCGACGACCGCGCCGCCGAGCAGCGCGTTGCGGCTGTCGGTTTCGCCCTGCTGCCGGGCGATGACATGGGCGTCGGCGCTCTGGTCCTGCCAGAGTTTCTGCAAGGCGAGATTCACGTGGCGCGAGGCGTCCTGCCACCCCGCCAGGCTCAACGGTAGCGCCGCGTCACCGCGATCGTTGGTGACCGGACCGCGCTCCAGCAGCGCGTCCTGCATCGAGACCACCTGCTGCCAGTCCTGGCTCGCGGTGACGGCGTCGAGTTGGGCGCGCCGGGTGCCCTTCAGCACCGTGGCGGAATAGGCCACCTCGCCCCGGAACTCACCGACCCGGCGACCGAAGTCGAGCAGCTCGGCGGCTGACATCCGGCCGTTGGTCAACGCCACCGAACCCAGGGTGTCGGCCTGCGAGAGCGCTTCGGCGGCACGCAATTGTTCGACGGCATAACTCAATTCGATGCCGATCTTCGCCTCCGGCGCCACCCGGGCCGCCAGCATGGACGCGGCGACGATCGTGCCGATCACCTGGGTGAAGACGGTGAACACGTCGGCCGGTGGGATCTGCATCGTGTCGACGCCACCGCGCACGGTCGGCACCATGGCGAACAGCTTGTTGTAGCCCTCGATGTCTTCGCTGGAGCCGTCCGGGTTGAGCGCGCGGGCGGCGTCACCCTTGGCGATCACCGCGGCGAGCGCCTCGTCGGACCGCTGGCGGGCGGTGACCAGGGCAGGCGTGGACGGCGGATCACCGGCCAGTCGCAACAGCGACAGCCTGCGTTCCTCCTGGAACGCCGACACCATCAGGATCGCGGGCGCGGTGGTGCTGGTGGCCAGATCGGCCCATTCGGTGGATTCCCGCGCCGAATCCACCAGGTACACCGCCGCGCCACCCCCGGTGGCCAGGAGCACGACGCTGGAGCTGAGCACGATCGATAGGAGCCGGGTCCGCACGCTCACCCGGCCGCGTACACCGCGCCCGCCCCGCACGTTCCCGAGCACCGAGCTACGCCTGATCTTCACACCGAATCTTTCCGCTCCCGGAGCCGCCCCGGCGCTCCGCTGCGTGCCCGTATCGGCGAAAACCGACGATTCGGCACGCTTGTCTTCGCGCAGAGATTAACCGACCCGCCGCGCCGGTGCGGGGTTTGTGAACGAACCCAAAGAGCGGATACCCCAAGCAAACTCGCAGCTTACCGGCACCCGCGGTGCCCGGCCTCCGCACCCGCAGTTCGGCGGGAAGGGACGCCCGGATCAGCTCGCCGCGCGCACCCGGTGCCGTGACAGATGACTCAGCACGGCCTGATTCGCCTCCCAGCCGTCGGGGAACTTCACCGGAACGCCGAGGTGCACCGGCTCGGCCGACGGGTGGGCATCGAGCAGTTCGGGGATACCGGCCCGGCCGACGAGGATGCACGCGTGCCGGTGCCGCGAGGCCAGCACGCACAACCGGCCCGCCTCGAGGTGGAAGGCGCTGGCGTCGCGACGGCCCGACAGCGGGTGCAGCACCAGGGTGACGTCGTATTCGCGGCCCTGCAGCCGGTTGGCGGTGTCGACGGTGACCGGCTCGGCCGCGGTGCCGCGCAGCGCGGTGCGGACGGCGTCGGCCTGGTCGCGGTGCGCGGTGCCGATCGCGACGCGGTCGGTGGTGACCGCTCGGCTGCCCGATTCGGAATGCGCGGTGGCGCCACGCTCGATCAGCCTGGCGGCGATCGCGGCGATCGCGTGCACCGCCTCACGATCGGTGCGCAGGGTGTGCCGGGCAGGCAGTTCGTACCAGCCCCACCCCGACGCGGCCGCCTCCTCCAGCACCGCGTCGATCGGGCCGCCCAGGCCACGGGTGGTGAAATCCATTCGGCGGTCGCCGAATCCGGTGCCGGACTCGAACCCGGTGAAGGGGTAGAAGGCCTGCGAGACGACCGGGGCCGCGGTGGCGGGCAGCCGCCAGGACACCGGGAGCCGGTGGATGGGGATGTTGTCGTTGTTGGCCAGCATCACGGTGACGGCGCTCATCGTCGGATCCCAGGTGAGTCCGGCCCAGCGCGCGGTCTCGACCGTGGCGAACGGATCGAGCTGCCCGGGATCGCCGACGAACAGGCCGCGGTCGAAGCGATTCGCGATGCGCAGCAACATGTCCGAGCGCATCTGGTAGGCCTCGTCGATGATCGCGTGCGACCAGCTGCCGTCGGTGATGGTGGCCCACTTGGCGGCTGTCCCGATGACGATCGTCGCGTCGGCTAGGTCACCGGGTTTCGTCGCGACGCGGACGTTCTCGTGCTGATCGACGCGATCGCTGGTCACATACGCGGTGCTGGAGAGCCTGCCGATGCGCAGCGCGGGGTCGGCGCCGGCCAGGCGGTCGATGAGGTCGTCGACCTGCTCGTTGGTCTGGGCGACGATCATCCGCTGGTCGTCGTCCTCGGCGAGCTGACGGGCGGCGCGCACCACGAGGGTGGATTTGCCCGCGCCGGGCGGTGAGTCGACGACGATCGCGCGATGGCTGTCGTCGCGCAGATCGGTGAGGATGCCCGCGACGGCCTCGTCCGGCGTGGTCACTGCAGGTCCTCCCCGTCGTCGTCGGTGTGCGGTGTCCATTCCGGCGGCGGGCCGCCGTGGGTCCACGGAGTGTCTTCGCGGGCAGGCAGATTCAGCTGTCCGTTGAACGGTGACGGCTTGAACCGGGCGAAGCCGAGGTTCTCGCCGTCCTCGGGCACGCTCCCCGGTTCGGCGACGAGTTTGCGGCCCATGCCGCCCGAGAGTTCGAGAACGATGCTGTCGCCGTCGATCTCGACCACCACCCCGCTCTGTTTCGGCCGCTCGACGCAGGTCAGTTCCTCGCCGATGACCGCGGTGAACGGATCCGTGGTGCGAATATGAATGTGCGGGCGCAGTTTCGGGCGCGCGCCCGACCGGTCGACGCGGTCCGGTTCGCTGTGCACGACGGTTCCGCGGAAGGCCGCTCCGGTGACCCGGTGTTCGAGCATGAGCAGCGGATCGTCGAACGCGCACTGCGCCTGCAACGCTTCCAGCGCCCGCTCACGTTGCAGCAGCCTGCGCACCGCGCGCACGGCGGGATCGCGACGGGCCTGCGGCGTTCCCTCCGCCACCTCGGCCGCGAAGTAGGAGAACGCGCCGCGATCGTCGGTCCACCGGTTCTCGACGCTGGCGCCCGGCGGCAAGGCCCGCAGCAACTCGATCGCCCGCCACATCAGCTGCCAGGTGGGTTCGAGCTGGCCGCGCAGGGATCGCTCGAGTCGTTCGGCGGCAACGGATCTCGCGGTGTCGTCCGCGGCGGCATTATAGGCGGTGATCAACGGCGCGAGCTCTTCGTTGTCGAAGCCGGGGTCGGTGGCCGGGCCCGCGGGTGGTGACTGCAACGGGTCTTCGGCGATGGCGGCGGCTGCGGCGCCGGTGAGCCCGCGTGGCGGGTCGATCCAGCCGAGCAGGGCGGCGAGATTGCCGTCCTCCAGGGAGGATTGGCCCGAGGCCCAGTGCGTCGACAGCACCGAGGTCATCGCGGGCAGCACCGCGGAACCGGGATGCTCGGCGCGATCGCCGAACCAGGTCAGCCAGCGGCCGAGCAGCGGAATCGATGCCGGCACCGGGTTGTCGCCGTCGGTGCGGTGGAAACGCACCGAGCGGCCCAGCAGTTTCAGGAAATTCACCCCGCCCTGGTTCGGCGTCCACAGCTGGGGCGCGTCCAGGCAGCGGGTGTAGGTCTCGCCCGCTTTGCTGGTGAGTTCTTCGCTGTCGGCCAGGAACGACGAAAGATAGGGCAGCACGACATCGGCCAGCTGCTCGATGAATCGCAACCGCAGCACCCGGTCGCGCGGCTGCGGCACGATCAGCACATTCTGGTCACCGGGCGAGGCGCCGATCATGATCGCCAGCGGCGCCGCCGCCTCACCGGCCAGCCGCAGCGGAATCGCGACCAGTGGCCGATCGGCGAGATGCAGATGCCGTACCGCCGCGGTGGGCTGCGCGCGCCCCGACCGGACGGCCTCGGCCTTGGCGAGAGCCGACAGCACACTCATCCCGCGATCTCCAGCCGCAACCGGTGCGCGGTGCGCAGCATGGCGGTGATATCGGCGTGCTCGGGCCCCGGTTCCAGGGTTCCATCGGCCAGGCCGAGGACCGTGTGGATGTTGTCGATGCCGCCGACCTCGTCGCACACGCCGCGGCCGAGCGCGTCCACCGAACCGCAGGTCCTGGCCTCGTCGCGGCAGGCGAAGGCGAGCTCGCAGCTCGACATGCACTCCGGCGCGTACCGGGACGGGATGGCGGCGATCGTCTTCTCCAGATCCTCGCCCGGCGCGAAGGTGGCCTCGGGCGGGAGCTGCTCGAGCAACTCGGGGATGGCGGTGAGCCTGGTCAGCTGCCGGGAGACCACGGCGAGCTGCTTGCGCAGGTCGACCAACGTGGCGGTGGGCCGGTTGGTGAAGTCCTTCGCGCACACCAGGATGGTGTTGTGCGACACCAGCTCCGGTGACTCGCCGATCTCGGTCATCAACTCGCGCAAGGCGATCACATACACCGCGGACTGGCGCGCGGCGGCCGCGACCTGCGCCGGATCGGCCTGCCCGTCGATCACCGGGAACGCCTTGATCTCGACGACATGGAACTTGCCGTCGAGCTGCACGGCGACCACGTCCGGTTCCAGATAGGCGGTGGCGCCCGCGATGTCCAGGCGCAACATCGGGTGGTCGAACAGGGTGCCGTCGCCCGCGGCGATCGTGGATTTCAGCAGCTGCCTGGTGCGCTGGTAGCGCACGGCGTTGCCGGTGTTCTCGCCGACCGAGTTCAGGTCGTGATAGGCGACTTCGGGGATCGTGAGGCCGAGGGTGTCGCGCAGCAGGGCCAGCAGTTCGGCGCAGCCGTTGGCCTTCACCATCGATTCGAAGGCATTGCCGCGGGTGATGGCGAACTGGGACTGACCGAACTGCGGTGGAAAACCGAGCGATTGGGCGATCACGGTCTTGTCCACCGCGGCCGCGTCGAGCAGGGCGCGCCGGGCGCATCCGGGATTGGCCGTCAGCGCGGCGATGGTGCGGGCATTGTGCCTTGTCGCGGGCGCTGCGCCGCGCAACTGGTCCAACTGTGCTGCGAGAGTGCTCATTTCACCTCGATTCGTCGCCGATCGGCCACCCCGAGCCGAACACCGAATAGTTGTGCGGCCGGATCGGCCAGCTGCTCCCCCACCCGGCGCGCGGCCGCTTTCCGCTGCCGCGCGTCCTCGTCTTCATGGACCGCCAGCTCCCGCCGGGCGGCCTCGATCACCCGCGCCGGATCGAGAGCGTCCGGCGCGCCCGCGACGCCCGGAATCGACACGGCGAGCCGCCACAGTACGCGCAGACCCGGCTGCGCCACGGCAGGCTGCGCCGAAAGATGTTCGGCCAGCCGGATCGCCGAGGTCAGCAGGTCGACGCGCGGACTCAGCGGACCGACCATCCGGCGCTCCAGCGGCCACGAACTCACGGCCATCACCCCGCGCGCCGGGGACAGCAGGTCCGTGGTGAGGGCCGCGCAGATGTAGTACGGGCGCGCGTACGGGGCCGAGCGGAACGAGCGCTCCTCGTCGCGGCGCAGGCTGGTCAGCCGGGCGGGCACCAGTTCGCCCGAGAAGAAGGCGTCATGGGTGGCCAGCACCAGTTTCGGCGACGACGGCACCGACAGCAGGGTCAGCGCGCGATGCACGTGTTCGCGCACCGGCACCGCGGGCGCTGCCGACGGCTCCGGCACCTCCGAGATCGAGCCGAGAACCACTACGTCCCACTCGGTTTCGGCCTTGCGCAGTTCCGCCCTGAGCTGCCGCGCACCAGCCCGGTCTCCCGCCGCGGCGGCCCGGCGCACCTCGGCGCGCAAACCGCTGATGCGCGCCTCCAGCTCCTCGGCCGAGTCCGTCACGTGTCGGAGCGTATCCACAGCTACCAGTATTGTCCAGTGAATACCAGTATTCAGCATTGAGGCTGTGCCGAGAGGATGGATTCGAGGATCTCCCGGGCTGCCTGGCGTCGGCAGGTCGTGCAGGTGTGACGCACCTCGGTCGTGGCCAGCGCCTGTGGCGCGCGGCCACGGGGATTGTGCCGACGACCGCGCGTCACGCGGTGCAGGTCAGCCGCGGAACCACATGGGCAGCAGGGTCGGCCCGCCGTCCGGTAGTTCGATCGGTTCGCCCTCGTGCGCGAAACCGTTGCGGGCGTAGAGCCGCGAGGACCGTTGCGTACTGGCTTCCAGGAACGCCGTTTCTCCCGCATCGGCGAAGGCCGCGAGCCGGTCGGCGAGGATGGCACCGCCCGCGCCCTTGCCGCGATGCTCGGGCACCGTGACGATGACGTGCAGGTAGCGGTGCGGGAATTCGCGCGGATGCGCGGCGCCGACCAGGCTCGAGACCGCCGCCATCCGCTGGAACGGCACCACCTCGGGCGCCGCGGCGAGCAGCTCACGCGCCTCGGCGGCCTCGGCGGCGAGGCGGTCGGCGGAGGTGACCGTCTGCCACAGCGACACCGCCCAGATGTCCTCGCCGTCGCCTGCCACCCACACCTCGTCCGCGGCCATGGCCTTGGCGACGAACTGCGGGCCGAAGGTGGTGCGGTAGGCCTCGTCGACCACTGGGTCGCCCGCCCGGATCCAGGCCGAGACGACCTCGTCCAGGCTCGCGGCGACGAAGGCGTCGGCCACCGCGGCGAGCTCGTCGGGTCCGGCCTGTCTGACGTGCGGTTTCATCGGTCTCTCCTCCTGCGTGAACAGCGTTCTCAATCGCCAACCTAGAAGCGGGACGGCACGACTGCGAAGATTTCGTCACACTGGTTGGTGTGCGGAAATCGACGCTGTGCGTGCACTGTGGACGCGAGGTGGAACAGGCCGACCGCGGACGCGCGCGCCGCTATTGCTCGCGCTCGTGCCAGGGCCGGGCCTATCGGGCACGCCGGGATCGGCGCCCACCGGTGCGCCGCGCGCGCCCCACCCGGCTGACCCCGGTGCATATCGCCGCCACCGCGATCGAGGTCGCCGACCGGGACGGGCTCGACGGCCTCACCATGCGCCGCCTGGCCGGCGAGCTCGGCGTCGCCACCGCCGCGCTGTACCGGCACTTCCCCGACCGCGAGGCCCTGCTGGCCGCGATGACGGAGCTGGCGCTCGCGGAGACGCCCGTACCCGCGCCGGCCCCACACTGGCGCGCGGCCCTGGCGACCGAGGCCGACGGGGAATGGCGGCTCTACCGGCGGCATCCGTGGATACTCACCGTGCTCGCCCGGACCAGGCCACCGCTGGGCCCCGCCCTGCTCGACTCGCTGGAACGCGCCTTCGCCGCGCTCGACGAACTCGACCTGACCAGCGCCGAGATGCTCACGATCTACCTCGCCTACTCCGGCATGGTCCAGGGACTGGCGCTGATGTGGAGCACCGATCGCGGCGACAGCATCAACGCGGCATCGTTCGCGAGCACCGACCCGGTGCGCGCCGAACTCGCCGAACTCCTCGACCCGCGCGCCCGCCCGGTCCTGCACCGGATGTTCGCCGCCGAGCCGCACGGACCCGACCTGGACTTCGACGAACTGCTCACCACCGGTATCGGGCTGCTGCTCGACGGCGTCGCGATGCGGCACCGAAGGTCGACCGAATAATCTGGGGCGATGACAGCTCTTGCAGATCGTTCACTCGGACCGGAATTGGCGCGCATCGAAACCATCAGCCCGGACACCGATGTGCTGGTGATCGGATTGACGTCCTCGGAGAACGGACCGGCCATCGTCCCCGCCGACCTGTTCGGCGACGTGCTCACCGCCGAGGTTCGGGCCGAACTGCTGGATGCCCTCGGCGCGGTCGGCGCCAAGGGCAAGCCCGAGGAACTGACCAGGGTGCCCGCACCGGCGGCGCTGGCCGACGTGACCAGCGTGCTCGCGGTCGGCCTCGGCGCGGCCGAGAAGATCGACGCCGAGCAGGTGCGCCGCAGCGCCGGGGTGGCCGGGCGCGCGCTCAGCGGCACCGAACTGGTGGCGACCACTCTTTCCGGCGTCGACCTGGCCGCCGCGGCCGAGGGCTTCTACCTCGGCGCCTACACCTTCACCACCTTCAAGTCCGCCAAGAGCGCGCCGAAGCCGGACGAGCAGCCGGTGCTGCGCGTCGAGTTGTTGGTGCCCACGCCGGAATTCGGCGTCCTGGAACTGCTGCGGGCCCAGCTGGTCGCCGAGGCCGTCGCCACCGCACGCGATTTCGTCAACACCCCGCCGAGCGCGCTGTACCCGGCCGAGTTCGCCGACCGGGCCCGCGTGCTCGCCGAGGCCGCGGGCCTCGAGGTCGAGGTCCTCGACGAGGGCGCCCTCGCCGCAGGCGGTTACGGCGGCATCGTCGCCGTCGGCCAGGGATCCTCACGCCCGCCGCGCCTGGTGCGCATCACCTACGCGGGCGGCCCGAAGAAGATCGCGCTCGTCGGCAAGGGCATCACCTTCGACACCGGCGGCATCTCGATCAAGCCCGCGGCCAACATGGAGAACATGACCTCCGACATGGCAGGCGCCGCGGCGGTCATCGCGACCACCCTGCTGGCGGCCCGCCTCGGCCTGCCGGTCACCGTCACCGCGACCGTCCCGATGGCCGAGAACATGCCGTCGGCAACCGCGCAGCGTCCCGGCGACGTGCTCACCCAGTACGGCGGCACCACCGTCGAGGTGCTCAACACCGATGCCGAGGGCCGTCTCATCCTGGCCGACGCGATCGTGCGCGCCGCCGAGGACGAGCCCGACTACCTGATCGATGTCGCCACCCTCACCGGCGCGCAGATGGTCGCGCTCGGCACCCGCACGCCCGGCGTGATGGGCACCGACGAATTCCGCGATCGCGTCGCGGCGGTCTCGCGCGCGGTCGGCGAGAACGGCTGGGCGATGCCGCTGCCCGCCGAGCTGCGCACCGACCTCAACTCCAAGGTCGCCGACCTGGCCAACGTCGCGGCGCACCGGTGGGGCGGAATGCTCTCGGCCGCACTGTTCCTCAAGGAGTTCGTGCCCGAGGGTGTGCAGTGGGCGCATCTCGACGTCGCGGGTCCGGCCTACAACACCGGCGGACCGTTCGGCTACATCGGCAAGGGCGGCACCGGCGTTCCGGTGCGCACCCTGATCACGGTGATCGAGGAGATCGGGGCGGAGTAGTCACTGCTCCTGCTCACGGGCCCGCCGCTGCTCGATGCGGCGGCGGGCGTCGTAGTCGCGCATGCGCTGCGGATAGCCGGTGCGATTGACGTCGTAGACCGGGATCTTCAGCGCACCGGCCAGTCGTCGCGCGCCGCGTTCACCGACGATGCGCCGCGTCCATTCGCCGTCCGCGGCCACCAAAACCGCTGTGACATCGGTCACAGTGGTTTTCGGTTCGACGAACGCTTCGACGCCGCGCCGCGCTCGCGCCCACTCGCCGAGCGCGGCGATCTCCGACGCGCTGTCACGGGCGACTGTCCTGCTCCTGCCGCGCGCGCCGCGGAAACGATCCAGCAAACCCACCGGTAACAACCTCCTGCGCTCCGACGGAATTCTGCTCACCGCCGCACATTCCATGGTGCCAGCTCTGCCCGGATTGCCGCCCTGGTCTACGTCGTCGGCGAGCGAGTGCAAGGATGGTTGCCGGAACAAGAAACCGACGATTCCCGGACGCCTCGCTCGTTGCGGCGGGGTGGACGTACGCCGCGACCCGCGACGGGTGTCTGCCGGGGTCGAAGCACTGTTGTATTACCCGTCTAACAGTCAGAGGAGACAGAGGACATGGCCTTCTCCGTCCAGATGCCGGCTCTTGGTGAGAGCGTCACCGAGGGAACGGTGACCAGGTGGCTGAAGCAGGAAGGAGACACGGTCGAGGTCGACGAACCGCTGCTCGAAGTCTCCACCGACAAAGTCGACACCGAGATCCCGTCGCCCACTGCCGGTGTGCTGTCGAAGATCGTCGCTCAGGAAGACGACATCGTCGAGGTCGGCGGTGAGCTCGGTGTGATCAGCGACGCCGGCGAAGCCCCCGCCGCCGCTCCCGCTCCCGCGCCTGCTGCCGCACCTGCCGAATCCGCGCCCGAGCCCGCTCCGGCTCCCGAGCCCGCCCCCGCGGCGCAGGCTCCGGCCGCCGCCCCCGAGTCCGCTCCGGCCGCCGCTGCGTCCGGCACGTCCGTCAAGATGCCCGAGCTGGGCGAGTCGGTGACCGAAGGCACGGTGACCCGGTGGCTGAAGGCCGTGGGTGACACCGTCGCGGTCGACGAGCCGCTGCTCGAGGTGTCCACCGACAAGGTCGACACCGAGATCCCCTCGCCCGTCGCGGGCACGCTGCTCGAGATCTCCGCGCAGGAAGACGACGTCATCGCCGTCGGTGGCCAGCTGGGTGTGATCGGCAGCGGTGCGCCCGCGGCCGCTCCGGCTCCCGCACCTGCCCCGGCGCCCGCTCCGGCACCGGCTCCCGCGCCTGCCCCGGCACCGGCTCCCGCGCCTGCCCCGGCACCGGCGCCCGCCGCCGCTGCTCCGGCCCCCGCTCCGGCTCCGGCCCCCGCGCCTGCTCCGGCGAAGGCCCCCGCTCCGGCGTCCTCCGCCAACGGCAGCTCGCCGTATGTGACCCCGCTGGTCCGCAAGCTGGCCGAGGAGAACAATGTCGACCTGGCGACCCTCACCGGTTCCGGTGTGGGCGGCCGTATCCGCAAGCAGGACGTGCTCGCCGCCGCCGAGGCCAAGAAGGCGCCCGCCGCGGCTCCGGCTCCGGCCGCTGCCGCGCCCGCCGCTCCGGCCAAGCAGGCCGCCGCGCCGAAGCTGGCCGGTCTGGTCGGCACCACGCAGAAGGCCAACCGGATCCGGCAGATCACCGCGACCAAGACGCGCGAATCGCTGCAGACCACCGCGCAGCTGACCCAGGTCCACGAGGCCGACGTCACCAAGATCGCGCATCTGCGTCAGCTCGCGAAGGCCTCGTTCAAGAACCGTGAGGGCGTCAACCTGACGTACCTGCCGTTCTTCGCGAAGGCCGTCGTCGAGGCACTCGGTGTGCACCCGAACGTGAACGCCTCCTACAACGAGGACACCAAGGAGATCACCTACCACGCGTCGGTGCACCTCGGTATCGCGGTCGACACCGAGCAGGGTCTGCTCTCGCCGGTCATCCACAACGCCAGCGACCTGTCGCTGGCCGGGCTGGCCCGCGCGATCGCCGACATCGCCAACCGCGCCCGCACCGGTGGCCTGAAGCCGGACGAGCTGGCCGGTGGCACCTTCACCATCACCAATATCGGCAGCGAGGGCGCGCTGTTCGACACCCCGATCCTGCTCCCGCCGCAGGCGGGCATGCTCGGCACCGGCGCGATCGTCAAGCGCCCGGTGGTGGTGACCGACGAGGCCGGTGGCGAGTCCATCGGTGTCCGCTCGATGGTGTACCTGCCGCTGACCTACGATCACCGTCTCATCGACGGTGCCGACGCCGGTCGCTTCCTCACCACCATCAAGCATCGGCTGGAAGAGGCGGCGTTCGAGGCCGATCTCGGTCTGTAGTCGAGGAATTCGACAGTTATGAAGGTGGTGATCGCCGGTTCGTCCGGGCTGATCGGGACAGCGCTCGTCGCGGCTCTGCGCCGCGACGGGCACGAGGTGTCGCGATTGGTGCGCCGCGCCCCCGGCGGGCCGGACGAATTCGCGTGGGATCCCGCACGCGCCCGGCTCGACGAGCGGGCGTTGCGCGGGGCCGACGCGGCGGTGAATCTCTGCGGCGCGAGCATCGGCGCGCGTCGCTGGAACGGCGGCTACAAGCAGGAGCTGCGCGACAGCCGCATCACCCCCACCGACGTACTGTCCACCGCGGTCGCCGCCGCGGGGGTGCCGACGCTGGTCAACGCCAGCGGCGTGCACTACTACGGCGGCGACACCGGTGACACGGTCGTCGACGAGACATCGCCCGCCGGAACCGGTTTCCTCGCGACCCTGTGCCGCGATTGGGAAGCCGCCACGGAACCGGCCGCCTCCGCCGGGGTGCGCACCGTCCTGGTGCGCAGCGCGGTGGTGCTGGCTCGCAACGGCGGCATGCTGAGCATGCTGCACCCGCTGTACTGGCTCGGTCTGGGCGGACGCCTCGGCAGCGGCCGCCAGTACACGCCGTGGATCTCCCTCGACGACGAGGTCGGCGCCATCACCTTCGCGCTCACCCATCCCGAGATCTCCGGCCCGATCAACTTCACGGGCCCCGCCCCGGTCACCAACGCGGAATTCACCAGGGCCCTGAGCCGCGCCGTGCACCGCCCCGCCCCGTTCATCATCCCCGGTTTCGCCCTGCGCGCGCTGGTCGGCGAGCTCGCCGACGAGGCGATCCTGCACGGTCCCCGTGCCATCCCGGCCGCGCTGGAGCAGGCCGGTTACACCTTCCAGCACCCGACGATCGGCGCCGCCCTGGCCGCCACCGTCGCACGCACCGGAGCGCACTGATGTTCATCCGCGACGCCGACAAGGCCGATCTCCCCGCCGTTCTCGCGATCCACAACACCAATATCGCCGAGTCGACCGCGATCTGGGACACCGACGAGGTAGACCTCGACGACCGCATCACCTGGTTCGCCGACCGCACCGCCGCGGGCATGCCGATCCTGATCGCCGAGATCGACGGCGAGGTCGCCGGTTACGCCTCCTACGGCCAGTGGCGCCCCAAATCCGGCTACCGCTTCACCGTCGAGAACTCCGTCTACGTCGACCACCGCTTCCAGCGCCGCGGCGTTGCCACCGCCCTGCTCACCGAGTTGATCGCCCGCGCCACCGATTCCGGCCGCGTGCACGCCATGATCGCCGCCATCGAATCCGGCAACGCCGCGTCGATCACCCTGCACGAACGCTTCGGCTTCCGCACCGTCGGCGAGCTCCCGGAAGTCGGCCGCAAATTCGACCGCTGGATGGACCTGACGCTCATGCAGCGAAACTTCCCGGTCGAGCCGTGACCGGCGGCGACGACCGGTCTGCGCCGCCGTCGGCCCCGGGGCGTAACGTCAGGATGGTGAACGACACGCGCCCCACCGCGTCCGCTCGATTCGATTCGACCCCGATCGTGGTCGAGGATCTCGGACTCATCGAATACAACGCCGCCTGGGAGCTGCAACGGCAGATCGCCGACGAGCGCGCCGCAGGCGAAGGCGCCGACCGGCTGCTCCTGCTCGAGCATCCGTCGGTCTACACCGCGGGCCGCCGCACCGAGGCCGAGGACCTGCCGATCGACGGTAGTCCGGTGGTGCAGGTCGACCGTGGCGGCAAGATCACCTGGCACGGTCCGGGCCAGCTGGTCGGGTATCCGATCATCCGCCTGGCCGAGCCGGTCGACGTCGTGCAGTACGTCCGGCGCCTGGAGGAGGCGCTGATCCAGGTCGTGTCCGGCCTCGGGATCGAGTGCGGCCGGATCGAGGGCCGCTCGGGCGTGTGGCTGCCCGCCACCGAGTGGTTCGCCGAGCGCAAGATCGCCGCGATCGGTGTGCGGGTGCAGCGCGGCGTCGCCCTGCACGGCATCTCGCTGAACTGCAATTCCGCGCTCGACGGATTCCAGGCGATCGTGCCGTGCGGCATCAAGGACGCCGGCGTCACCACGCTGACCCGGGAACTGGGCCGTGAAGTCACCGTCGCCGAAATCAAGCCTCTCGTCGCGACCGCTATTGTTTCCGCTCTCGACGGCGAAATTCCCGTTCAGCCGCATGATATTGATCGCACCACCATCGCCGCGGACGCCGTGGCCCCGAGCGTAGAGTCGGTTCAGTGACCTCCGTAGACGCCTCTGCCCCCGCCGGACGCAAGCTGCTGCGCATCGAAGCGCGCAACGCGGAGACCCCGATCGAGCGCAAACCCAAGTGGATTCGCACCCGCGCCACCATGGGCCCCGAATACACCGAGCTCAAGGGCCTGGTGAAACGCGAAGGCCTGCACACGGTCTGTGAGGAAGCGGGCTGCCCCAACATCTTCGAATGCTGGGAGGACCGCGAGGCCACCTTCCTCATCGGCGGTGAGCAGTGCACCCGCCGCTGCGACTTCTGCCAGATCGACACCGGCAAGCCCGCCGCCCTCGACCGCGACGAGCCCCGCCGCGTCGCCGAGAGCGTTCAGGCCATGGGCCTGCGCTACTCCACCATCACCGGCGTCGCCCGCGACGACCTCGACGACGGCGGCGCCTGGCTCTACGCCGAAACCGTGCGCGCCATCAAGGCACTCAACCCCGGCACCGGCGTCGAGCTGCTCATCCCCGACTTCAACGCCGACCCCGACCAGCTCGCCGAGGTCTTCTCGACCCGCCCCGAGGTCCTGGCCCACAACCTGGAGACGGTGCCGCGCATCTTCAAGCGCATCCGCCCCGCCTTCCGCTACGAGCGCTCCCTGGCCGTCATCACCGCCGCCCGCGAGGCAGGCCTGGTCACCAAGTCCAACCTCATCCTCGGCATGGGCGAAACCCCCGAAGAGGTCACCGAAGCGATGCGCGACCTGCACGAAGCAGGCTGCGACATCCTCACCATCACCCAGTACCTGCGCCCGTCCCCCCGCCACCACCCCGTCGACCGCTGGGTCAAGCCCGAGGAGTTCGTCGAACACTCCAAGGTCGCCGAAGACCTCGGCTTCGCCGGCGTCATGGCGGGCCCTCTGGTCCGCTCCTCCTACCGCGCGGGCCGCCTCTACGCCCAGGCCATGGCCCACCACGGCCGCGAGATCCCCGAGGCGATGGCCCACCTGGCCCAGGAAGGCACCGCCTCCCAGGAAGCCAGCTCGGTCCTGGCCCGTTACGGCAGCTGACCACGCCGGGCCAGGGCTCGGTGAGCCCTGGCCCCTCAGTAGACTAAGGGTCCCCTCACCCCCGGAAGGACCCATGTCGAAGTTCGAGAACGTCTCCGTCGTCAAGAAGGCCAACGTCTATTTCGACGGTAAGTGCGTCAGCCACAACATCGAGCTGCCCGACGGCACCTCGAAGTCCGTCGGCGTGATCCTGCCCGCCACCCTGACCTTCACCACCGGTGCCCCGGAGATCATGGAGCTCATCGAGGGCGAGGCGAAGGTGACTCTCCCCGGCGAGACCGAGCCGAAGACCTTCCGCGGTGGCGAGTCGTTCTCGGTCCCCGGCAACAGCGCCTTCGACATCGAGGTCGTCGAAACCCTGCACTACGTCTGCCATTTCGGCTGATCGATACCTCGCGAAGGGCGGTGGCTCAGCGGAGCCGCCGCCCTTCGTCGTGTCGGCCGGTCACATCGGCTCCGGCGCGCCGATCATCGCCCGGCAGTCCCGCCACAGCGCGGCGGCCTCGGCCTCGGTGTATCGGGTGCGGCGCCGCAGGTGCAGCGGGCGGACCCGGCGATCGTGCCAGAACCGGCCCGACGGCACCGGCCGCGCGGTGGCGGCGAGCCAGATCGCGGTATCGGCGCCCTCGGCCGGGGTCCGCAGCAGCGGCCGGGTGAGGCGACGGAACCGGGGCAGCGCGTCCGCGATGCCGGGGGTGTCGACCCAGCCCGGGTGCACGGCGTGCACCCCGATCCGCTCCTCGGCGAACTCCGCGGCCAGCAGCGGGGTCAGCGCGACCTGCATCCGTTTGGTGCGCGCGTAGGCCCGCGCGCCCCGGTATTCGCCGCGCCGGTAGTCGGGGTCGTCGGTCACCAGCGGCTGGGCGTACATCCCACCCGAGGACATCAGCACGACCCGGGCCCCGTGCGCGGCCGCGAGCAGCGGACGGACCAGCTCGGTCAGCAGCAGCGGCCCGAGCACGTGGGTGGCGAAGGTGAGTTCGTGCCCGGTGCTGGTCTCCCGGCGTTGCGCCGAGAGCACGCCCGCGTTGTGCACGAGGACATCGATCGGCGTCTCACCGAGTTCGCCGGCGCAGCGCCGCACCGAATCAGGTTCGGCGACATCGCATTCCACCACGGTCACCGCCGCGCCGGGATGCCGTCGCCGGAGTCCGGCCGCCGCGTCCTCGCCTCGCCGTGTGCTGCGGACCGCCAGCACCACCGAGGCTCCCAGCTCCGCCAGCCCGTCCGCGACGGCCAGCCCGATCCCGCTGTTGGCCCCGGTGATCACGGCGCGCCGCCCACGGAGCGCGTCGGGAGCCGGATCGGCGGCGGGCCAGGAGCGTCGCCGTAGCGCGATCCCGAGCCTGCTGTAGCCGGGCAGTACCGTCCGGTCCAGCAGCGCGTCGACGAAGGACGGCTCGAAGCTCGCATCGTTTTTCCCGGTTTTCACGGTCATATTCCCAGACTACCGCGCTAAACGATGCATAAACGTTTCAACTCTCGGCCGCTGAACCGAACTACGCGAGGACGAACTGCCCGACGTCGAGGTACCCGGACCGGAAACCCGCCTCCGAGTACGCCAGATACAGCCGCCACATCCGCACGAACGTCTCGTCGAATCCCAGTGCGCCGACCTCCGCCCGCGCGCCCTCGAACCGTTCCCGCCACGCTCGCAGAGTGCGCTCGTACTGCGCGCCCATCGAGAACTCCTCGCGCACACGCAGATCCGTACCGCGCGCGACGGATTCCTCGATGGCCCGCACCGACGGCAGGAATCCGCCGGGGAAGATGTACTTCTGGATCCAGGTGTAGGTGTGCCGGGTGGCGAGCATGCGCTCGTGCGGCATGGTGATGGCCTGGATCGCGGCCCGGCCGCCCGGCGCCAGCACCCGGCCGATGGTGTCGAAATACGTGTCGAGGTACTCGTATCCGACCGCCTCGATCATCTCCACCGAGACGACGGCGTCGTACGTGCCGCGCACCCTTCGGTAGTCGAGCAGGTCCACCCGCACCCGCTCCGCCAGTCCGGCCGCCGCCACCCGGGTCCGGGCCGCCGTCCGCTGTTCGGTGGACAGCGTCACGGTGTGCACGCGCGCGCCGCGCTCGGCCGCCCGGACCGCGAGTTCGCCCCAGCCGGTGCCGATTTCGAGCAACCGGGTGCCGGATCGCACGTGCGCGCGGTCGAGCAGGCGGTCGATCTTGGCACGCTGGGCGGTGGCGAGATCGTCCGACGGACCGGTGAACAACGCGGCCGAATAGGTCATGGTCTCGTCGAGGAACAGCCCGAAGAAGTCGTTGGACAGGTCGTAGTGCCGGGCGATGTTGCCGCGCGTGTTGTCCTCGGAATTGCGTTCGGCGGCTGGATGTCCGGCGACGTAGAGGCGGCGCAGCCGGGCCAGCGGACTCGGTACCAGCTCGTCGATGTGGGTCGCGAGCACGGTCAGCACGCCCACGAGATCGGGCGCGTCCCAGTCACCGGCCATGTACGACTCACCGAAACCGATGAGTCCGGCGGCGCCGACCCGGGCGGCGAAATCGCCGGGCCGGCGCAGCACCAGGCACGGCACCCCGGCGGGCGCGCCGACGACGGTGCCGTCGGGATAGCGCACGGCCAACGGCAGCCGCCGGGTCAGGCGGCGGATCAGCAGGTCGACGGCCATCGCCGACACACCTGCCCGCAGGCCGCGCGGCACCGCCAGGTCCGGCCACCGGTCCCGCTCCGGCACAGCGGGATTCGCGGTGGTGTCCACGGTCGTCATCGGAGCGCCTCCTCGGGCACGGCCACCGGACGCGGCACGACCGGCAGTCCCCGCGCCCAGAGCAGCACGCCCTGCCAGCGGATACGCGCGGCCACGAGCAGCGGCGGAATCGGATCGGTCAGCACGGCGCGCGCGATCGCGCCGGTGGTGGCGGGCACGCACCGGCCCACGACGGTGGCGACGAAGATCGGCCGGTCGGTCACCAGCGTGATCGATACCCGCAGCGCGGAATCCGGCTCGGGCACGCGCAGCCGGTACTCGCCCGCCACCGGGTTGAACGGCGAGACGTAGAACTCCTTGCCGACCCGGGCGTGGCCGTTCTCGTCGGGCCGCAGCAGGTAGCGGTGCGCGCCGCCATAGGTGTTGCGCACCTCGGCGATCACGCACACCGGCGCGCCGGTGCGGTCACGGCACCAGTACAGCGTCAGCGGATCGAAGGCGTACCCGACGGAACGCGCGCCGGTCAGCATGAGCACCCGCCCACCCCGCAGATCGATGCCCTGGGTCGCCAGGTACCCGTCGACGGTGGCCCGCAGCGAGCCGCCGCGTTCGCCCAGGTGGTCACCCGCGTCGAAGCCCGCGAACAGGCGCAGCCACCATGGCACCCGGGGCAGCCGGTCCAGATCGACGAGCCAGCTGTGCCCGCGATAGCGGAAGGCGTGCCGGATCGGCGCCAGCCGGGTGTGCCGGATGTCGGTGCGGATCAGGCGCGCGGTCACGAGGCCGCCACCAGCTCGGGCACCGGTCCCGTCCAGCGCCCGCCCAGCCGCTCGGCGGCGCGCAGTCCCGACAGCGCGCCGTCCTCGTGGAAACCCCACCCGTGATAGGCGCCCGCGAAAGCCGTTCGCGCGCAGCCGAGTTCCCCGGCACGGGTGCGGGCGGCCACCGATTCCGGGGTGTAGAGCGGGTGTTCGTAGGTCATCGTGTCCAGCACCGCGCCGGGATCGATCCGGTCGCCGTCGCCCAGGGTGACCAGGAAGCGCCGGTCGCCGGTGTCATCGAGACGCTGGAGCCTGGTGAGGTCGTAGGTGACCAGGACGCGGTCGGGTTCGGCGGCGCAGGCGGGCAGGCGGTAGTTCCAGGACGCGCGGGCACCGGCGGCGCGCGGCAGCAGGCGGGAATCAGTGTGCAGGACGGTGTGATTCACCGAATAGGGCATCGCCGAGAGGATGTCGCGTTCGGCGGCGGTCGGCTCGGCGAGCAGGGCCAGCGCCTCCTGCGGATGGGTCGCGACCACCGCGGCGTCGAACTCGTCGACGCCGTCGTCGGCGGTGCGGACGGTGACCCCGTCCGGATGCCGGTGCAGCGCCCGCACCGGGGTGGCCACCTGGACCCGGTGCAGGCGTTCGGCGACCGCCGCGACATAGGTCGCCGATCCGCCGGTGACCGTGCGCCAGGTGGGTGAGCCGAACACCGTCAGCATGCCGTGGTGGTCGAGGAAGGTGAACAGGTAGCGGGCCGGATAGCGCAGCGCGGTGCGCGGATCGCACGACCAGACCGCCGCGATGAGCGGCGCAAGGAAGTGGCTGCGGAAGTAGACGGAGAATCCGGCGTCGGCCAGGAACTCGGCCACCGTGCGTTCGGCCGCGGCCGTGGCGAGTTCGGCGCGGGCCAGGCGGTGGAATCGCGGCACCTCGGCGAGCAGCCGCAGATACCGCCCCCGCACCAGCTGCCCGGGACGCGGGAACAGACCCGGCAGCCCGCGCGCTCCGGCGTATTCGAGCCCGCAGCCGTCGCAGCGCACCGACAGGCTCATGTCGGTCTCCCCGGTGGCGATGCCGAGTTCGCCGAACAGCCGCCGCAGCGTCGGGTAGGTGCGGTCGTTGTGCACGATGAATCCGGTGTCCACACCGAGGGTTTCACCGTTGCCCGCGACCACGCGGTGCGTGTCGGCGTGCCCGCCGAGGCGGCCTTGGGCCTCGTAGAGCGTGACCTCGGCCGAGCGGGCGAGTACCCAGGCGGCCGTCAGCCCGGCGACTCCGCTGCCGATCACCGCGACCCGTCGATGCCCGTTCGATGCGTTCATGCGATTCCTCCGGTCGTCCCCGGACTACGGATGGCCGATCCACCCGAATTGAATCAATTATGCATCGTTTGGTGCGCGGCGGCCAGCCGTCAGCGCAATGCCTCGACCGCGCCGGCGAGCGAGGCGATCCGCGCGACCGCGGGCGGCAGCAGCGCCGCGTCCCAGCCGGGGCCGCCGACGCAGACCCGCGCGCCCGCGTCGAGACCGGCCAGCACGGCCGAGGTCAGCGCGGTCGATTCCCGCTGCGACCACAGCAGCAGCGAGGTCGGGCCCCCGGGCCGGGCCAGCGCTCCGACCAGCGCGACGGTCGGCACATCGGCGCCGAGCATCCGGGCGCCCACGCCCTGCTCGGCCAGTGCCGCGCGCAGCACTTCCAGCGGAAGCGAGTGGGTCTCACCGCCGGTACAGGCGAGGACGACGGTCCGATCGGCGACGACCGGCGCGGTCAGCACCCGCTGCATCACCGCCGCGATCGACCACGACAGCAGGTGCTCGACATCGATACAGTTCTCCCCCACGCCCTGGCGCGCCACGATGTCGGCGAAGGCGGGACGGCACAGCTCGTCCCAGGTCCGGATCACGCCGTAGGCGCGCACGTGCGCCTCGACCAGGCCGACCGAGGTCGAGGAGTCCAGCGCGAACGCGGCGTCGAGCAGCTCGGCGCGGTCGCCCGCCAGCACCGCGGGCCCCCGCGCGGCCGCCGCGGCGCCCGCCGGGCTCGCGCCGTCGCGGATCAGCGTCAGCATGCGCTCGAGCAGGGCGATATCGGCTTCGGTGTAGAGCCGATGCCTGCCGGGACGGTCTTGCGCGGGTCCGATGGCGTAGCGGCGATTCCAGCTGCGCAGGGTGGCCGTCGGGATGCCGAGACGATCCGCGACCGCGCGCACCGTGTACCCGGCCGCGTCGGAGACAGAGGCGGAACCGGCGCGCATCGCTCCATTCTGACCGACGCCGCCCCGCCCGCGTGTCACGGCCGGGTGGCGGCGGGTCGCCACGGCCACGCCAGCGCCGTGCTCCCCACCCCGATCAGGCCCCAGACCAGCGGCACCGCGATCGCGGTACGCCGTAGACGTGGATCGACCGCCATGCCGAGGACCACCGCGTCGGTGAGGTCGGCGGCGATGCGCACCCCCGCCGCGGCCCGCGCGACGCGGGCGTCCGGCGCGAGCACCATGGCCGCGCCGGAGATCGTGTCCCGGCAACCGACCATGCGGGCCAGCGCCCGGCTGCCCGACCGGTCGACCTCCCAACCGCACGGCCGCAGCAGCACCTCGGGGCGGGCGGCCACACTCACGCCATAGGCGGCGGTCGCCAGCCCGAGCAGACGGAACGGCCACTCCCGTTTCATCGGAAACTCCTCTCGCCGGATGAAACGATTATGCATCGTTTGTTGGTAGTCTGTCAGTACCAACGATCCGAGGAGTTCTCGTGCGTATCGCCCGTTCCTCCGTTCCGCTCCGCCTGCCGCTGCTCGCCTGCGCGGCGATGGCCGCCGTGGCGCTGGTGCCGGCCGCCGCCTCCGCCGCGCCCCCGGCGCCGGTCCCGTCGCTCGACGTCGAGCGATATCTGGGCGTCTGGCGTCAATTGGCCGCGATCCCGGCCCCGTTCAGCCTCGACTGCGCAGGCGACACCACCGCCACCTACACCCTCGACGAAGCCGGTGACGTCGGCGTCTACAACCGCTGCCGCACCTGGTCGGGCGGCACCAACGAGATCCGGGGCACCGCGACGGTGACCGATCCCGTCACCAGCGCCCAGCTGCACGTCTCCTTCCCTGGCGTCCCCGGCCAGGATCAGCGCACCGGCGGCCCCAACTACATCGTCACCGCCCTCGGCCCGGACTACTCGTGGGCGGTCGTCACCGACCCCAGCCGCCTGTCCGGCTTCGTCCTGTCCCGCACCCCCGCCGTCGACGCCGCCACCTGGGACGACATCGACGCCGCGATCGTGGCCACGGGCCAGAACACCTGTGTCTACCTGACGACCCCGACCGCGGGCGGCCGCTCCGACATCACCCCGGTGTGCGCCCGATGAGCGTCTCGATCGCGCTGTTCACCCGCGACCTGCGCACTGCCGACAACCCGGTCCTCACCGCCGCCCACCGCGAGAGCGACGCCGTGGTCCCGGTCTTCGTCGTCGACGACCGCATCGTCCCGGACCGCTGTCCGCCCAATCGCGCCGTCTTCCTCGCCACCGCGCTGGCCGAGCTCGACGAACGCCTGCGCGGCATCGGCGGCCGGCTCGTGGTGCGCCGCGGCGAACTGACCGAGGAACTCGCCCGGCTCGTCGCCGAGACCGGTGCGGGCGCAGTACATCTCGCCGAGGACGTCAGCGCATACGCCACCCGCCGCGAACAGGCACTGCGCGACCGCCTCGCCGGAACAGGCTGCGCGGTCCATACCCACAGCGCGGTCGTCACCGCGGCCGACCCCGCCGTCCTCACCCCTGCCACCGGCCGCGACCACTACGCCGTGTTCACCCCCTACTTCCGGCGCTGGGTCGATGCCAACCAGCGCCACCCACTCGGCACTCCGCGCAGCCTGTCGGTTCCCGACGTGGCGAGCGAACCCCTGCCGGCACCCGGCGACCTGTCGACCGGCGAGCCGTCCCCGAACTGTCCGCGAGGCGGCGAGATCAGCGGCCGGGCCCTGCTGCGCAAGTGGCTCGCCGGCCCGATCGAGGACTACGCCGACCGCAACGACGACCTCGCCGCCGACGCCACCTCCCACCTCTCGCCGCACCTGCACTTCGGCTGCCTGTCCCCCGTCGAGATCGTGCATCGCACCGACCTGTCCGACGCGGGCGGCCACGCCTTCGCCCGCCAGCTCGCCTGGCGCGACTTCCACCACCAGCTGCTGTCGGCCCGCCCCGACACCGCCTGGACCAGCTACCGCCCCGGCCCGTTCGCCGTGCGCACCGACCCCGACGCCGTCGCCGCCTGGAAAGCGGGCCGGACCGGCTACCCGATCATCGATGCCGCCATGCGCCAGATCGTCACCGACGGCTGGCTCCCCGGCCGTGCCCGCCTGATCACCGCCTCCTTCTTCGCCAAATCCCTGCGCCTGGACTGGCGCATCGGCGCGGCCCACTTCCTGCACTGGCTCGTCGACGCCGACCTCGCCAACAACCAGCTCAACTGGCAGTGGGCCGCGGGCACCGGCACCGACACCCGCCCCAACCGCGTCCTCAACCCCCTCCGCCAAGCCGACCGCTACGACCCCGACGGCACCTACACCCGCACCTGGCTCCCCGAACTGGCCCACCTCGAAGGCCCCACCATCCACCGCCCCTGGCGCGCCGAGATCCCCCACGCCGTCTATCCCCCACCGCTGCTCGACGTCGCGGGCATGTAAGCAAACCCGCTCCCGAGACCCGGGTGAATCTTGCCGTCGCGCCCGAGCCGGACGCGCCTACAGTCGGGACGTGATCGAGATTCCCGATAATTTCGCCCGCGAGGCCGTTCTCCGGGAAGGAGATTCCGGTAGGAGATGGATAGCAGCGCTTCCGGGCTTGGTCGATGAACTCCTGCAACGCTGGGACTGTGTGCCGGACGGACCGGTTTTGCACGGATGCGTCGGCATCGTTGTGCCGGTGCGCCACGCAGACCTACCTCCCGCGGTCGTCAAAGTGTCGTTCCCGCATCCGGGCAACGTCTTCGAACCGGACGCGTACAGCGCCTGGAGCGGCCGCGGAGCGGTGCACATCTACGACCGCGACGATGAACACTTCGCCATGCTGCTGGAACGGGCAGGGCGCGGAACGCTGGCCGATGTCACCGACTTCGACCAGGCTGTCAGCACGCTGGGCCAGTTGTCTCGACGCCTCGCTGTCGAGGCACCGGCGGGTTTGCCGAGACTCAGCGACCTGGTTGCCGGGTGGGAAAGCGAGATTCTCACCACCGCAGCCGAACTCGGTGATCCGCTGCCACGCCGAGCCATCGACGCGGCCATCGCGACTGTGCGGGAGCTCGGCCCGGACCAACCCGACACCCTGGTGCACGGCGACCTCCACGACGCCAACGTCCTGCCAGGTGGGCGCGAACCCTGGCTTGCGATCGACCCGAAAGGCTATGTCGGTGACCGGGCCTACGACACGATCACCGTGATCCGCAGCATCCGCTTCGCGCCCTTGCTGTTCGCACCGGACCCCGAACCGGGTCTGTCACGCGGCCTGGACCTGTTCTGCGACGCGGCAGACATCGACCGAGACCGTGCCCGGCGCTGGGCACAGGTCCGCGCGATCAAGGCTGCGCTCTGGGGACGCCGACACCACGACCCCGACTGGCTGATACAGGCCACGGACCAGCTTGTCGACATCCTCACCTAGCTCAGACCTGACCATCCCCGAGCACGTCCGACTACTCCGCGACCACAGTGCCACCGAGCAATCCGGACGCGACGACTTCGCGCAGCTCGACCGCGGAGAGATGTCGCTGTCGAAACGCGAGTTGCTCCAACTGGTCCGCGCCATGGATGTCTCGGACGACGAGCCATGGGAACGGGCATGGCGTCAGGCAGCCGGCACAGAGCGACTCCGACGGTGTTCGTTCCGGCGTCTCCACTGACCGTACGAGATACCGGGACGGAGTCCGCCACCCTTCCTGCACGCCCGGACCCTGCTGACCAGAGTCGAGGATCCCGAGCTTCGGGATGAACTGAGCAAAGCCGCGATCGTCTTCGCATTGGGGCAGTCCGCGGCGGCGACGTCGAGCGGAACACCGATGGGTCCGCTGGAATCCGCTCGACACCCCGCGCCGGGACAGCGCCGCTGATTTCCGCCAGTCGGTGCGGACCCCGCGACCTGCGTGAACGCGCGGGCTATCGCGGGGTTCTCCGCAATGTCGGTGTGCCTTGCTACTTTTCGCTCGTTCGACACACCGCACGAGCTCAGCGAGGATCCATGACGACCGCCGAAACCACCTACCTGGAACTGTCCGACGACACCGGTTCCTCGCACAAGTTCTACGAGGTGATCGTCACCGGCACCCAGGTGAACATCCGCTTCGGCCGGATCGGCGAACAGGGTCAGTCCAAGGCGAGCTCGTTCGCCACGGCGGAGAAGGCGAAGTCGGCCGCGCAGAAGAAGATCGGCGAGAAGGTCCGCAAGGGCTACGCGCCCGCCGTGATGGGTGGGCGCCAGCGCCGCGCGGTGACCCGCCGCGTGATCACCAGCCAGCGCTCGACCGCCAAGAGCGCACCGGTCCTGTGGCGCTTCGATTCCGGCGCCGCCGCGTTCGGCATCTTCGTCGACGAGCAGCGCTGCTGGGTCGGCAACGAGAACGGCGAGGTCTTCACCCTCACCCCCGAGGGCGTGGTGACCAACCGCTACCAGCTGCCCGACGGCGTGAAATGCCTGGTGGCCGATGACTTCTGGATCTACGCGGGCTGCGACGACGGCCGCGTCTACGACCTGTCGGGCAAGGTCCCGCGCGCCGCCTACGACGTCTCGGCCACCGACGTCTACTGGCTCGACATCCACGACGGCATCCTCGCCGCCTCCGATGCCGCGGGCGGCCTGACCGTCATCGACCACGAGGAGGAATCCCTGTGGTCGGCCCGCAGCACCGGCTCGTCCGGCTGGATGGTGCGCCTCGACGCCACCGGCGTCTACCACGGCCACAGCAACGGCGTCACCAAGTATCACCTGGAAACCGGTGCCACCCAATGGCATTCACCCACCCACGGCTCCGTCCTGTTCGGCTGGCAGGAGACCTCCGACGTCTACGCGGGCACCGGAGCCAACCGCGTCGAGGAGATCACCAAGCAGGGCGTCACCACCCGCGCCTACCAGTGCGACGCCGCCGTCTTCTCCTGCGCCGCCTCCCCCGACGGCCGCTACGTCTTCGCCGGCGACTCACACTCCTCGGTCTACTGCTTCGACGCCACCGGCACCCGCCTGTGGAAGCTGGCCACCGGCTGCGGCTCGGCCTACTCCATGCAGTACCACGACGAGAAGCTGTACCTGGTCACCACCTCCGGCGCGCTGGCCTGCCTCGACGTGAGCGAGGCCGCCGTCCGCGACGCCGACCAGGGCGTACTCCCCAGCACCGTCTCGGTCAAGGCGCCCGAGATCTCCGCCGTCACCGCCTCCAGCACCGTCGAGGTCACCACCGACGCGGGCACCGGCATCGTCGTCGAGTGTGTCGAGCACGGCGGCTCCCTGCGCGTGCACGTCGTCAGCCCCGGCTACGAGCGCGGCTGGAACGTCCAGTTCCCCCGCGATATCCGCCAGGCGGGCACCCGCTACGTCGTCGACGCCGTCACCGAATCCGCCCGCGGCGGCTTCTACCGTGTCCGCGGCGACATCCGTCGCCTGAGCTGACCGGCACAGGTCAGCCGAACCCCTCTTCCCCGATGACCGGATTCCTTGCCTGACATGAACTATCTTGTCAGACAAGGCATTACGACCTAATGCCACGGACCGCATCGGGGGAGATCATGTCCGACATCAGCAGGCATCGCCGCGTCCACTGGGCGGAGCGGCAGCTCGCCGCACACCCGCGGCTCACCGCATCGCAACGCCGCTTCCTCTCCGCCATCCTGATCGAACCGAGATGGCACCTTCTGCTCGACACGGCAGCGCCGACGCCGGACCGGGCGGCCGCGTTCGCGATCGGCCGGTCCGGGGTGTTCGCGCTGGTCTTCACCGACACGGTGCCGACCGGCCAGGTCATGCGCGGGATCCGCCGCACCGCCGAAGAGATGTTCGCGAACCTGCTCTTCGACCGGGCGCAGTTCGTCCCCCACACCCTCGAACTGGTGCTGCTCATGCGACGGCGGGTGCCCGCGAAGGCACACGATCCTTTCCTCACCGCCGACGAATCCACGATCCGCGACACCGTGCTCACGCGTGAACGATTGCTGTCCCCGAGCCGGGCCGCAACCATCGCGGCCACGGTCGCCGCGCGGGTAAGCGGGAGCTACAACTGGATCAGCACCGACGACGCGCCGACACCGGAAACGGTCGCCACGGACGGCCTGTTCGACGGTGCGGATCTCGACAACGACACCAGGTCCGCCTATCTGGCCCGCCCGTTTCGCGAGTGGATCACCTTCCTCGACCCCGAACAGCTCGCACTCGTCCACGCCAATTTCACCGGGCCCGCGCGATTCAGCGGCCCGGCGGGCACGGGCAAATCCGTTGTGGCTCTCCACCGCATGGCCCATTTCGCCAAGCGGAACCCGGGCCGGCTGCTGTTCACGACCTTCGTTCGCACCCTGCCCACCTATCACCAGTCCGGATTCGCCCGGATCGCCCCGACCGCGGTCGACCGCACGGACTTCATCGGCCTCCACGCGTGGGCGACCGGATTTCTCAAATCCCGCAATATCACGTTCCACCTCGATGTCGACGCGGCCGACGACGCCATGGCGCGAACGTGGATCGGTGTCCGTGACAGGCTCGACGGCTATGCGGGGACCGATTTCACCTACTGGGAAGAAGAGATCAAACGCGTTATCAAGGGTCGCGGCCTGACCACGCTCGACGAATACCGCGCCATCGAACGATCCGGACGCGACGGGTTGCGCCTCAACGGCCGCCAACGTGAATACATCTGGGAAAACCTGTTTCTGCCCTATCAGCAACGACTGACGGACAAACAGACGCACGACTTCAACGACGTCATCGCGCTGGCCATCGATGAACTTCGCCAGAGCCCGTTCGACGACGACGAGCGCTACTCGATGGTGGTCGTCGACGAGGTACAGGACTGCACACTGATGGAGCTCCGGTTGGTCCATCGCATCGCCGGAGGCACCGACAAGGACCAGCTCCTCCTGGTCGGCGACGGACAGCAGCAGGTCTATCCGGGCGGTTGGCGACTCTCCGATGCCGGGATCCCGCTGGCGGGTGGTCGCGGCCGTGTGCTGCGCACGAATTACCGAAATCGTGCCGCCGTGCTGGATCTGGCCAAGAAGCTCGAGGCTGGCAATACGGTCGACGACCTGGACGGCGGGCGCGGATTCGTCCTGCGCGACAGCGACGGGACGCTCCCCGACGGCGCTGCCGTGAACGTCCGTCTGCGCCGTGACGAGCTCGATGCCGCCTTCCTGCAAGCCGTCCAAGACTGTGGTATCCCCGTGGGCGAGATCGCCGTGATCGTGGATACGCACAGGGACGCCAAGCACTTTCGCGACCTTCTCCACGCGGCCGGCCTACCGACGATGGCGCTCGACGACTACAACGGCACGCAGCTCGCCGAGATCAAGATCGGCACCGTGCACCGTGCCAAAGGCATGGACTTCGCCGCGGTCTTCCACATCACCACCGAACCGGCGACCTTCGCGACGGTACGGGGCGCCACCCGTGATCGCGCGGAACTCGCCGCACGGCAGAAGCTCGTGGCCGTCACCCGGGCGCGCGACTACGCCTGGCTGGCGTACATCACCGATCAGTGATCCGGGACAGTCCCTAGTGGCGGGGCCGGCGGCGCAAGCCCGCCGCCGACCCGCACTGGTCGGTTCGTGCACCACGGACCGGTCGAAAAACCCGGAGTCCGTGCCACCCGGCACCGACCTCGTCCTGTTCAGAAACTCTTGTGCGGCACCCCGACCGTGAGCCCACCGTCGACGACGAATTCCGCACCGGTGGAATACGACGACTCGTCCGACGCCAGGTAGGCGACCAGCGCCGACACCTCGTCGGGTTCGGCCGCCCGCTTCACCGGAATCTGCAGGAAGTCCGCCGGAATCCCCTCGGTCATCGGCGTGCTGATCAGACCGGGATGCACCGAGTTCACCCGAATCCCCTGGGCGGCGAGCTCCAGCGCCGCCGACTTGGTGAGACCACGGACCGCGAATTTCGTTGCGGTGTAACCATGCAGCCCCGGGCTGCCGCGCATGCCCTCGACCGAGGAGATGTTCACGATCGAGCCACCGTCGGTCATCGCGGGCACCGCGGCCTGCATCCCGAAGAACGTCCCGGTCAGGTTGATGTCGATGATCCGCTGCCACTCCTCCAGCGCGAAGTCGACCAGCAGATTCCCGTTGACGATCCCCGCGTTGTTCACCAGCACGTGCAGCCCGCCGAACGTCTCGACCGCCGCCGCGACGACCGCGGCCCACTGCTCGGGCTCCCGCACATCCAGATGCTGGTAGATCGCGGCGTCCCCGAGCTCCTTCGCGACGACAGCCCCTTCGTCGTCGAGCACGTCACCCAGCACCACCGACGCGCCCTCGGCGACGAACCGGCGCGCGTGCGCCGCCCCCATCCCCCGCGCTCCGCCGCTGATCACCGCGACCTTGCCCGCCAACCGTCCCATGTTCACATTCCTCTCACCAGAACTGAGCCACTCTCACCGTAGGAGCGAGGCCCCGTTCCGCGTGGGGATATGCCTAAATGAACGGTCGACTCACAGGAAAGCCGGCGAATCCACCCGATCCGGCCTGGTGATCACCCGCCCAGGATGCGTCGCCCGCCGGTTCACTATCCTGACGGCGGTGACGGTCCCCAGTTCTTCCCGCTCGAGCAGCCGAGTCGACGACCGGCGAGCCCAGCGGCGCGACCGATTCCTGCTCGCCGGACTCGCCGTCTTCGGCGAAGCCGGCTACCGCAACAGCTCCATCACCAGCATCTGCAAGGCCGCCGGACTCGCCCGCGCCCAGTTCTACGAGCACTTCGCGAACCGCGAAGAACTGCTGCTCGCGGTATACGAGGCGGTGCAGGTCGACGCGCGCCAGGCCGTCGCCGCCGCGGTCGCCGACACCGCCGCCGACGATTTCGTCACCCGCGCGCGGGCCGCGATGCGCGCCTACGCGGAGTCGGTCGGCTCCGATGTCCATCGCGCGCGCGTCTCCTTCGTCGAATGTGTCGGCGTGAGTGACGATTTCGAGCGTCACCGGATCGAGCAGCGCGAGGTATGGGCCGATTTCTTCGCTACGGAACTGCGGCTCGCGCTCGGCAAGGACTTCACTCCCGTCGGCGGGTATCGCACGGCGGCAACAGGATTCATCGGCGCGCTGATGGCGCTGGTGCACCAGTGGAGCAGCACCGAACCCCGCACCGGTTTCGACGATCTCGTCGAAGTCCTCACCCGCTTCCTGGTCGCCCTAACCCTGCCCTGACTCCCACCGGGCTATTTGCCGAACCGCCCCGGCGCGCTGTAACGTGCGGCACACTTTAGACGTTGGCGTCTAAAACTTGATCGAAGGGGTGCCGCGTGCTCCGTACGCGAAAAAGATCCGACTACCGAGGACGGGCAGGCTTGCTCCGCCGCCTCACCACAGCGGGCGGAGCCACGCTCGGCATGCTGCTGATCCTCAGCGGCACACCGGCATTCGCCGATCCTTACGACGGCCCGGTGCAGCCCGCACCGCCGTTCTTCAGCTCACCGGCGATCCCGGAGTTCGACGGGTTCTACCGCCCGCCCGCCGAACTCGTCGCGGCCAAGCAGCCCGGCGAGATCATCGCCGCGCGCGAGGTGCGGGTCGCGAACTTCTCCCTGCTGCCGGTCAACGTCGACGCCTGGCAGGTGTCCTTCCGCTCCAACAACAGCTACGACCAGCCGATCCCGGCCGTCGCGACCGTGTTGAAGCCACGCGGTGAGGTCGCCCCCGGCACCCGGAATCTGCTCTCGTACCACATGGCCGAGGATTCGACCGGCCAGTACTGCGCGTCGTCCTACGCGGTGCAGCAGTGGTCGATTCCCGGCCAGATCACCGGCCAGGCGGTGGCGCCGATCTCCTTCCTGGAGGTGCAGGTCGCGCTCCAGCAGGGCTGGGCGGTCGTCATCCCCGACCATCAGGGACCGAACGCCGCGTTCGCGCACGGACCGCTCGCCGGGCGCATCGCCCTCGACGGCATCCGGGCCGCGGAGAATTTCACTCCGCTCGGGCTGAGCGGTGCGGCGACCCAGGTCGGCATGATGGGCTACTCAGGCGGATCCGTGCCGACCATGCACGCCGCCGAACTCGCCCCCACCTACGCTCCCGAGCTCAACATCGTCGGCGCGGCATCCGGCGGCACCGATGCCGACCTCGGCGCCCTGGTGAACCTGGCCAACAACAACGCGGCCTCGGGCCTCGTGTTCGCAGGCATGATCGGACTCGCCCACGAGGAACCCGAATTCAACGCTTTCCTCCGCCGAAACGGCACCCCACTCGCCCAGACGCTACTGGACGCCAAGGACCGCATGTGCGTGACCTACCACGCACTCACGCTGCCGTTCATGAATATCAAGGGCCTGCTCAACACTCCGGGCGACCCACTCGACGCTCCCGAGGCGAAGAAGGTTCTCGACCGCACCCGCATGGGCAAGACCACCCCCACCATGCCCGTCTACCTCTACCAAGCCAACATGGACTGGCTGGTTCCGGTCGGCCCGGTCAACACGCTGTACGGCACCTACTGCCAGGACCCCGCCGCCCGGATCACCTACACCCGCGACCATCTCAGCGAGCACCTCTCGCTGGAGCCGATCGCCGTGCCCAGCGTGATGATGTGGATGCGCGACCGCTTCGCCGGCGTGCCCGCCCCCTCCGGTTGCACGCTCAACGATGTCGGCTCGATGACACTCGATCAGCGAACCTGGGCCGAATGGGTATCGATCGTCGGCGAGACCCTCGCCGGACTGTTCGGAGCACCGATCGGCAACTGAGGCGACTTCCGCCGCCGCCGCCGCAGGTCTTCGGGCCTGCGGCGGATCAGCAGGTGAGGTTCGCCGCGCCGTACGAGGCGAACGACACGTGCACGTGGTCGTAGTGGTTCTGGGTCGGGTCGCCCCGGTCCTCCATGAACGACCAGCCACTGCCGTCGTTGTAGCGCTGCTGCCAGATCACATAGGTGACACCGAAGCGCGCCTTGTTGGCCAGGATGAACGCGGCCATCGCATCACCCTGCGCCGGATTCGCCGTCATG
The DNA here is from genome assembly GCF_053608285.1 of Nocardia sp. NPDC055053. Lineage (NCBI taxonomy): Bacteria > Bacillati > Actinomycetota > Actinomycetes > Mycobacteriales > Nocardiaceae > Nocardia > Nocardia sp. NPDC055053. Next base: position 48,081 of record NZ_JBSGVD010000027.1, read on the forward strand.
AGATCGAGGGCGAGTCCCGCGCCGTGATCACCGTCGTAACGTCCGTGCGCGCCACCGATGTCGGACAGACCGAACATCTTCTGGATCATGTGACTGACCTGCGCGACGTGCGGCTGCGTGCCCTTGAACTCCGTCGAGCACAGGTACTTCAGCTTCCCCGCCGACAGGGCCGCGAGCTCGTCGTCGACAGCAACGGGTTCCGGCGCGATCGTCGGCTCGTCGTGCGGCAACTGGGGCAGCGTGTCGATCTCGATCGCCGACGGCGTGTGCGGCTGAACCGCCGCGACCTGCTCCACATCGGCAGTGGCGGGCCGTAACGCCATCCACAGCATTCCGGGAACCGTCGCCGCGAGGCTGCACACAGCCAGAGACGTACGCCCAGTGGGAGGCGCAGGGGTGCGATGTTGACCAGGCACTTTATCGATCACCAGCTACTGTCGAGAACAAAGTCACCATTACATTACGAAATGGTCGCGGAAAAGTCACGCTCGCGCACCGGGTTGCGCACGATCGGACCAGTATCCCTCACCGACCGCGATTTCGCGGCCCTAACGTCGCCGCGGAGTACGCTCTTTTTCATCCGCGTACGGTGCGACGGCCCGGAGGTCGGCAATGGACGTACTTCTCGGAATCGGTACCCGCAAAGGGTTGTTCCTGGCCCGCAGCACAGACGGCCGGGCGAGCTGGACCGTGCGTCCGCCGCAGTTCCCGATCGCCGATGTCAAAGCCTTGGCGATCGATACCAGACGGCCGACCCCACGCCTGCTCGTCGGCGTCCTGAACAGCCACTTCGGCCCGACGCTGGTAGCCAGCGACGACCTGGGCGACACCTGGACCGAGCCCGACGACGCCCCCCTGGCCTTCCCCGACAACACCGATGCCGCCTTGCAAGGTGTCTGGCAGATCACACCGGCGACCGATGCCGAACCGGATGTCGTGTACGCGGGCGTCGAACCGTCCGCCCTGTTCCGTTCCACCGACGGCGGAAGAACTTTCACGCTGGTCAGAGGCCTGTGGGACCACCCACACCGACCGCGGTGGGAGCCCGGCGGCGGCGGTTTGGCCCTGCACACCGTACTCCCGCACCCCACCGACACCCAGCGCCTCGCCGTCGCCATGTCGACCGGCGGCGTCTACCAGACCTCCGACGGCGGAGCGTCGTGGCACCCGACCAACCACGGCGTCACCGCCGACTTCCTGCCCGGCGAACTCCCCGACTGGGGCCAGTGCGTGCACAAGGTCGCCCGCGACGCCGAAACCCCCAGCACCCTCTACCTCCAGAACCACGGCGGCGTATTCCGCACCACCGACGACGGCACCACCTGGCAATCGATCGACGCCGACCTGCCCCCCTCCAACTTCGGCTTCCCCATCGTCGCCCACCCCCATCGCCCCGGCGTCATCTACACCTTCCCCCTCGTCGCCGACATGGACCGCTTCCGCTTCCCCCCGGACGCCACCTGCGCGGTCTACCGCAGCGACGACGCCGGCCAGACCTGGTCACCCAAAACCGAAGGCCTCCCGACGGTCCCGTTCTGGGCCGCCGTCATGCGCGACGCCATGACCGCCGACAACGCCGACCCCACCGGCATCTACTTCGGCACCCGCAACGGCGAGGTCTACTGCAGCCCCGACGAAGGCGACCACTGGCACCTCGTCGCCGACAAACTCCCCGACGTCCTCTGCGTCCGCGCCGCCGTCATCGGCTGACCATGGCCACCGTCCTCCTCCCCGCCCAACTCCGTCCCTACGTCGACGGCGCCAAATCCCTCACCATCGACGCCTCCACCCTCCGCGAAGCCCTCAACACCCTCCGCGACCACTCCCCCGCCCTCGAACGCCGCCTCCGCGACGAACAAGGCACCCTCCGCCGCTACGTCAACTTCTACATAGACGGCGACGAATGCCGAACATTGGAAGGCCTGGACACCCCACTGTCCGCCAACACGGAACTGATGATCATCCCCGCGGTGGCCGGCGGGTAGCTCTTGCTTCGCATGGCACTTCGATGTCGGTGCGCCCTGCTACTTTTCGCGCATTCGAACGCGACGAATATGCGAGGAAATATGGCAGCCGCCGACCCACCACTCTCAGACCGCCGCGCGACGAGGGCAGGGCACTCGGCATCGTCCGCTGTCGCCCCGGTGGAATCCCCGCGGCCGAATCCCGGCGCCATGCCCAAGCGTCGCCCACTGTCCTCCGACCCGCCAACCACCATGGATTGGACGACGATCACAGAATCCGAACACGTCCACGAACGGCGCGGCCTGGCCACCATCATCGCCTGCCTCCCTGCGACCAGCCCGTGGCGGGCCTGGTCCAACTTCGAGTTTCCCGGAGTGGGCGGCAAGCCGTTCGAGATCGATCTGCTGCTGACCACCCCGAGCGGCCTGCACATGATCGAATTGAAGGCGTGGTCCGGCTCCGTCGACACCGAGGACGACCACTGGATCCAGACCGCACCCACCGGTCGGCGGATCGACCACGGAAACGTCCTGGAGCACGCGTATTTCAAGAGCAAGCTCCTCATGAAGCAACTGCGCTACGCCGGCGAGCCAGCGATAGTGCGCACCGGCGTCTGCTTCACCGACAACCGCATCCATCTGAACCTGCCCACCCTGAACCGCCGCTACGTACACACCATCGACGAACTGGTGAGCCGCCTGTCCCGCCCGACCCACGACCCACGCCACCGCATGCCGCCCGCTCGGGTCTCCCGCATCGCGGACGCCCTGACCACTTTCGCCCGCCCCACATGAACCTACGTAGAGTCCTCTTAGCTTCATCTCTGCTCGTCCTCACCGGATGCGCAGAGGAACGCGGCGAATCGATCGCCCGATTTCCCGCGATTTCGAGTACCTCGCCGCAACCTCCGACGAGCAACGAGATCCAGTGGTGCGAACCCGCCCGAGCCCAATGGGACGAACGACTTGGGCTGACGGTCGACATAGAGCAATCGCCGACTGACCTGACGATCCACTACACGGCCACCAACAACCGCCCCAGTGCCGTCTACGCGATCAACCGAATCCAGCAAGACACCGGTTCGGCCCCGCCACGCGAGCGGCATTTCATCGTCCCTCGCTCCGACGGAGTCGTGGAGATCAGCCAGCGGAAATTCATCTACCGATCGCCGAACTGCATCGTGCCGCGATCGACGCCACTCCCACCGCCACTCGCATCCCGAATCGAACCGGGATCGCCCCTCAGCGACACCGTCCATGTTCGGCTACCACTGCGAGTACAGCACCCAGAAGGACCGTCGGCGACAGAGTATTTGCCTCCCCTCGCTAGCCACCCGTACTCGGTGTCGTTCTGTCTGGGCTTCTCGTCAACTGCGGGCCCCAACACGCTCGACGTCGATGGTGAACGCCTGTACGGCGAGTTGGCCGCAGGGCCGGAGACCGTGGCGTGCAGCACCCCGCTCCGACTGACTTGAACCGTCACGGATTCGAAGCCCCCGGGCTCAGGTCAGGAGGAAAGCAAGGAACGGGAACACGCCAGCCGTGAAATCGCCGCGACCAGCGAGACCGCTCGACTGCGGGCGAATTTGTGGAAGCGAGTGGCGAGCCAGGCGTAGAACCCGATCGAAATGAAGGCAGTCCCCCCAAATAGAAAGGCAGTCACCCCAAATAGATGAGTGCGCGACTACCGGGCTTACCGATCGGTTAGAGAGTTCCCTCGTCGAACATCAGTGCCAGGAAGATGATCGTGAGACCACTGGCCAGACCCGAGGTGAGAGCCAACGCGCCCGCGTTGCTGTTCATCCGCACAGCTGGAAGTTTCGACACCGAGATGTTCTGCGGATCGGTGTGATGGCTGCTCTGCTGGGTGCAGATCAGGTCGAATACAGTCCCTGGATTGACTCGTTGCCGCACATCGGCGTTCACCTGGTTCAACGCGTGGATCGACTGGGCGGTCGCATAGGACGTGATGAGCCCACCGCGGGACGTCTTGAATCAACTCGATGACACCCCCGCATTCGCGGCCGGTCAGCCCTCGTAGCTCGACGGCGTGCTACACGATTCGCCCCATGCCCAGGTCAGGCCTGCTGACACCCGCCAGCTCATGCCCCGCCACCGCACCACGAGCACTGAAAGGGCACTGCCAGTCGGCAGGCTTCGGGCGACCGGAGTACCGGCGCGCCTCGGACAGCGTCTCGTACTCCATCAGATTCGGGTTGATATCCCCCTGCAGCATGATGTCCTGCTTGCGGATCTTGTCCGCCAACCGGTCCCACATCCCGTCGTCCTTGATCCGCGCGAACTGCTCGTGGGAGTTGAACGCCAGCATCGGAAACGGTGGACGCCGGCCGAGCCGTCGATGTGTCTCGTGCAGTCCGATCACGAAGAACGGATGGCCCGCCACGCTGTACCGGAACTCACCGGACTGTGGATCGGAGGAGCACCCGGCCGCCCAGGCGAACCGGTCGGCGTCCGCCTCGTGCAGCAGTTGCAGGTGCTGCCACAACAACTCTTCGAAGCGAAGCTCGTCCACGCCACGAGGCTGCTCGAAGGTCGCGACGAAGCTGGTGAACTTGCGAGAACTCCAGTCCGCGTCACCGACGAACTCCGCGAGATCCGCGGCCATCGTCCGAGCTGACTCTTCGCCACCCATCACGTCATAGTGGCAATGGGTGATTCCGCCCTGCCGCCAGGCGGAGCGACCCGCCAGGCAGGCGAACCGGTCCCCGAGAAGAAAGTTCCCGAGCTCAGCTCGCGCATCCGTCGTCAACCCCGGCGTTCCTTTCCCATCACATCTCTACCTGCGCGTGCGCTCCGATTCACTCGGCGAATGCCGCCACCTCGCCCACACTGCGGGGCTGAGCCTGTCAGCCGACCAGCCCCTACGCGAATCGATCGAATCGATGCCGACGAGCATTTGCGCCGCTCGAGAGCCGAGAAGGACACGCGCACGTGCCGCAAATCACGTCCGCGGACACTCCAGCGACCACGCGACGCTCCTGTACACGAGGCTATGCCAGCTCGGCCGGAGACGAAGAGGCGTCGATCGCGCTGATGTTCGACGCACCAAGATGCCCGTTGCGGCGAAGTTCCACTATTCTCCGCGCCTGGCTACTCCCGCTCAGCGTTCAACGCCGCCAAGGTGACGAAGATCGGCACATCCGGTGCCGCCTCGACCCCACGCCCCCGCAGAAACGCATCGATCATCCCCCACACCAATTCCCCGGCCCTGCGCACGAATTCACCCGATTCCGGTTCGGTATCGGTCAGCCACAGATCGGTGAGCGCGATCATCACACCCACGATTGCCCGCGCGAGATAGTCGATCCCATCGGTGTCGAGTGGAATCGAATCCGCCACCGCGCGCGCCCTTTTCGTGAAGCGTTCGGCGACCGCGCTGCTGAGGTCGTACTGCCCCGTCGCACCCTCCCGACTCGTTCCGGCCTGCGCCTGCGCCAGGAACCGGAACACGTCGGGATGGGCGAGGATCGCAGTGGCGTAATCGGTGAGCGCCTGGGCGATGGCCTCGCGCGGCGGCTGGAGCAGCAAGGTCAGGTCGGTGCCGGTCGCGGCGAACGCCGAATCGGCGAAGCGGTTGCCGATGGCGGAGTAGAGATCGCTCTTGTCGGTGAACTGGCGATACAGGCGCGGCTTGGTGATACCCGCCTCGGCGGCGAAGGCATCCATGCTGACGCGCGGCCCGTCCCGATCGAGCACCCTGATCGCTGCCTCGACGATTGCATTCCGAGTCACCGGCGGCGGTCGGCGGCTCGATCTGGTCACGTCGGATACGATACACGTACTACCGGTACAGATGGCTGGTTCCCGGCCCGCCCAGACATCCATCCGCGACTTGCTCCAACAGTGTGAACCTGCGCATCAGCAGGACCTCGATCAACCGATAGCGCCGCGACAGACGCGGGACTCGGCGGTGCCAAAGACACTGGATACGCCCTGAAGTGATCGTGCCGCCGATCGCCAGACCAAGCAGCGCGGACATGCCCGGAAGTCCGGCACTTGTCGATGAGCGGCCTTTACATTCACTTTCCGGACCGGCAGTATCACCAATCGTACCGGCAGTACGTTCTGCCGACCCAGCACAAAGGAGCCGGTCCGTGCCGAATGCCCTGGATCAACTCACCACGACCCTCGGCGCCCCACCGCCCCCGGAATTCGCCACCCTCACCTCCGACGAGCTCGCCCGCCTCGACGCCTACGTCCGCGCGGCGCTCGACACCCGCCGCGCCGCCCTCGACGGCGCCGTCAACTCCGGCATGCGCCTGATCCCCCGCCTCGCCCGCCCCGCCGTGAAGAAGGTGCTCGGACTGTGACCGCGACCCACCACAACACCGCCGAGCTCGCCAAACTCGCCCGCGTCCTCGACCGGCAAGACCCCGCCGACCTCGACTTCCTCGCCACACTCCCACCGGCCGCCCTCCGCCGCTTCCGCGACCAGATCACCGACCTGATCGCCGAGCGCGAATCCCGCCGCATGCAACGCATCGGCGCCGCCGCCAAACTCATCCCCGCTCCCATCGCCGCCAAGATCACCGAGGCCGCCTTCGGCCCCGTCCTGGCCGCCGCGATCGCCGGCTCGGTGGACCCCTCCCGCGCCGTCGCCATCGCGAGCGCCCTGTCCCCCAGCTTCCTCGCCGACGCCACCGTCACCCTCGACCCCCGCCGCGCCACCGCCCTCATCGCCGAGGTCCCCGACCGCATGGCCGCCGCCACCGCCCGCGAATTGATCGCTCGCGACGACTATCTGACAATGGGCCGCCTCGCCGGCTCGGTCCCCGACCGAGTCCTACGCGCCGCCCTCCCCCACGCCGCCGACATCGACCTCCTCCACGTCGGCTACTACCTCGAGGCAACCGCCGCCGCCGACCGCCTCCTGGCCATCGTCACCGACCGCGTCCCCGGCATGCTCCGCGCCACCGCCGCCGAAAACAAATGGTCCGAAGCAATCACCCTCCTCGACCTCCTCGGCCCCACCGAGCGCTCCCACCTGGGCAACGTCGTCGCCGACCAGGACCCCGAAATCCTCGACGCCCTCCTCACCGCCGTCACCGACCTCGACGCCTGGGACACCCTCCTCCCCGTAGCCGCAGGCATGGAACCCACAGCCCTGCAACGCCTTGCCGAACGCCCGATCATGCAAGCCCCCGCCGTCCTCACCACCATCGCCGACCTCGCCCTCACCCAAAACCTCTGGCTCGACCTACTCCCCCTCGCCGAACACCTGACCCCCACCCAACTCCACACCGTCGCCGCCCGCATCTCCGCGGAGCCGGACGACGCACTCACCGCACTCATCGAACAGGCCCACACCGCCAACCACTGGAACACCCTCATCCCCGTAGCCCTGGCCCTCGACGAACCCGCCCGCCGCCGCTTCGCCGCCCTCCCCATCATGCACCGCCCAGACACCCTCTCCGCCGCCGTCACAACAGCCGCCGCCCACAACCTCTGGCCCGCAGCCCTCCCCCTCGTCGACGTCCTCCCACCCCACACCCACGACCTCCTCGCCACCACCATCACCACCCTCTCCACCCCCCACTTCCACGCCGCCCTCACCGCGGCCCCCGCCACCGGCTCCACCACCACCCTGATCCGCATCGTCCTCCGCCAAGACCCCACCGCCCGAGCCCACTCCCTGACCCTCCTCGCCGAATCCGACATCCTCGAGTCCCTGGTCACCTCCTTCACCACCACCGACCCGGAAATCTGGAAGTCCGTGGCGGCCCTCAACTCCGACCTCCCACCCCGCCTCCGCACCCTCCTCGCGACCCAGGCGGCCCGCTGCGGACACAGCGACATCGCAGAGGTCCTGTCGACCTGACCCACCAACGAACCGCGGTCACCGCAACCGACCGCGGTTCCCCGTTACCATCCGCGCCATGCACCCCATAGGCAGCAGAAAGCGCAACCAGCCCGCGCCACCCCAAGCCGTCTATGCCGCCCTCACAAACCCGGACCGCGACCCGTCCCGCCCCTGGCTGACCCTGCTCCCCGACGAGCAACGCCCGAACGTCCTCAAGGACAACGCTCCCGACCTCGTCATCTGGAGCTCACTGTGGCCGAAACACCCCACGGCCCGCATCCGCTTCGACCTCCCCGCGGACGGCCGAGGTGGCACCGACCTCCGCTGGACCCTCTACATCGACACCCCGAACCTCGACGATTCGGCAGTCGGCCATCTTCGCTACCGCCTGAACACACTCATCAACGCGAACCTCAGATTCTCGTTCGGCCAATGAATCGAGATCCATTGCGCGGGTGCTGCGCCCGGAACATGCCCATGCGCTCACGAATCGTTCGTCGCCGCAGCTCATCACGAGTCAGAGCGAACCGATCACGCAACACCGGATCCGCCTCGATACGAGCGACCGTGTCCGCATCCGGCGCGTACGGCCGAGCGCGCACAACCCACTCCCGACGCAACTCCGGAATACACACCTGGATCTCGTCGAACTCCCAGGTCTTCCGACCAGACCAATCCATCTGCTCGGGTTGATCCTGAAAACCGGTCGTATAGCCGAGATAGTCGTTCCACACCGCATACGAGGTCGCCAACGCCACCTCAGCGGGCACATCCAGCTTCAACAACCACCGACCGTGCGCCCATTCATGATCTCCGAGCAGCATGCTCGCCGACATCCGAACGGCCCCGCGCCGCCACGCCCGGCCGGGCCAGCACCACACAGGAGGCGCCCCACCACCGTCGATACCACGCCGCCGCATCTCCGCCACCATCTCGGCATACGCATCACGCCAGTTACCGACAACCAGGTCCCATTCAGCACGGTAGACACCGACATGACGCACCGTCGTAACAACTTCGGGCGCCTGCAGCGTCCACAGCCTCATCAGCGCCACGATATCGCTGCGCCGACAACCTGATCTCGTCCGCCGTTCGACTCGGCTACCGAGCCAGCGCGGCGCAACGCAAGGTTTCTGACACCCTGGATCGACGGCGTGGAGGCCGCCCCAGCAGCTGTCAGGCCCGAAGCGCGGCCGTGGCGATGGCCTCGCGCGTGTCGGCGAGTTCGCAGGTGTGAGCTCGATCGGGTGGTGCGTGAAGGAGTTGTCCTCGACTGTCGATACCTTCGCTCCCGTTGTCCTCATGAGAGATGCGAAGTGGCCCGCGAACCTCAGCAGCAAAGCCGCTCCCTCGGTGCCCGCATCCATCACCTGATGTTTTTCGGAATCCTTTGACAGCTTGCTGAACGCTCCCGGCAGCCCCGCAGCCAGAACTTCGTCAACTGGATCGTCCGAAGGAAGCTGGTCCTTCCAGTTCTCCCAACGCCACCCCGGCCGGTACCCGGCATAGGCCTCGACAGCGTCATATCCGTCACCCCAACTCCACACCGCGCCGAATCGCTGCTCCGGATCGAGATGCAACCCGTCCTTGGGCACGGTGGGCAACCGCCGGGCCACTAGCCAACCGGCGATCGTGTCGAGCAATGCGGGCCCATCTCCAGCAACGCGGCAAGGTCGAAGGTGGATGTATAGAGCCGCGCTTTCGGACCACCCGCCACCGTGACGAGGCATAGCGGCCATCGCCCCGCGCAGTACTCGTTCAGGTCGAAATCCCGCTCGCCCACCCAGACAATGCTCCAGTCCGGCCAGGTGATCCACATGGTTTCGAAAACCGCACGGCGCGTGCACTTCTCCTCACAAGTCAGCGAATTCCAGAGCAGCATCCGCCGGTCCAGGTCGATCACAGCCGCCGCTTCCAGGTCGTAGACCCAATTCTCGACCGGCTCCTGCGCACGCGCGAATCGCAGCGCGGCCGCCGGCCCGGTAGCAACTCCAGATGCAACGAGCGGGCACCCCAGTGCGTGTAGTACTTCTGCTGAACGCCCCCACTGACGACAGTGATCTCAGCTCGTGACCCCATGTGGGACATAATAGGTAATTGACATAAAGCTTGGTCAGGTGCGACTGCGAAGCCGAGTACGTTGTCGTCGGCGCTCTTCGGAGTCCCCACCATGACAACGATTACCTCGACCGCTGAGAACATTCCCTACCGGCTGACGCAGCAAGACGCCCTGGTGAGAATGAGACTGGTGTTGTTGAACGACCGACCTGTCGATCGAACAGGTACTGGCCCAATCCTGCGCACTGCAACCAGCTTCCGATTGTCAGCCGCACGCACTGGCGCGTGTCGAGCCGGCAAGGGAACCCTCCGACGGCTCATGCGAGAGCGCGACCGTCATTGTTGATGTCCCCTGCCAGGCCTGGCTCATTCACCCGGTACGGGGTACCCGCGGTCGATGGCGTGCTCCGCGCCGTGATGTGGACGGCTCTGGCTCGCCGAGATCGATGTCCTGCTTCCAAGCCCGACTGTCCTTTCGCTGCGGACATTGCTGATTCCGGCACCGCCAATACCAGCCCTTCTGTCCTCGCTTGAGGTCCACGTCTCGACGCAGGCAGCCCTCGCACGCCGGCGGTTGCGAGAAGATGTCGGCGTGCTGCCCGGCGAGGATCTTCCTCGCGAAGTGGTTGCCGTGCATTGCCAGCATCACCTCGCGGGTTCGGCTCTGCGACAGCGGATTTAGGCTGCCGAGTAACACCAGCCGCTCATCGATCACCACTATCTTCTGATGCATCTCGTGGACATAGATCACGGTGTCGACCACTACCGCGAGTTCATCGACGTAGTCTTGGCACCTCTGCTGCAGCTTGTCGCTGGGATCACGGACAAAGGCCACGATCCGCACGCCGCGCTCGGCCGCACGCCGCAGCACGGGAAGGAGGCTGCGAACACGAGTAGCGACCCACGGTGCCCAGATCCAGATGGATTCGTTCGCCCGGTCGAGCCTTTCTTCGAATGTCCGGTAGAACTCCTTCTCATCCTGGATGTCGCTGACCTCGACGTGACGTGCCAAGATCTCGGCGAGCCGCGCCCCCACCGGCCCCAGAACCGTATCGCCCACCTGCGGCGTCACCAGAGCAGCGGCGGACAATGTTCGAACCCGCCTGCCTGCCAGCATCTTTGCCAGCGCCCCCAACGCCGTGTGCCCCGGCGATGTCTCGACGCGACGCCGGCTCCCGATGAGATAGACCCGCTGCTGGACACGGGTCACCGCGACGTTGAACAAACGCAGTCCGTCCCGAGCGAACGTACCGTCGCTAGGTCCGCTGCCCGCCTTCGCCATCCACATGCGCGGCCCATCCGCGGATTCCACGAGGTCGAAGATCACCACACCGAACTCACGCCCTTGGAAACGGTGTGCTGTCCCGACTTCCGCCAGAATGTTGTTGTCGTGTTCAATTTGCCGCATCCCCTCCAACGTCGCCTCGGCCTGCATGGCGTAAGGGGTAACGACCCCAATTGTCGTCGAGTCCGCAGCGTGCATCTCGGCGATCGCCCGAGACAACAGCAACCCGGCCGGCCACCAGCCGCTGGCGCGACCGGAAAGGTATACCTGTCCGAGGTCGGTAAGTTCGTCGGTATCAACCAGCACAATCTCGGCCTCGCCGGGTTCCGCATCGGAGTACCGCGATTGAATGGTCGGTCCCGCGCTGAGCAGTCCGTCGTAGGCAATGTCATTGACCAGATCCATCACGGCTCGACCGAACCGATGCTGGACATCCAAGGTGATACATCCCGGATTGACTGCCGCGGTCCTTGTAGAGGTGATTCCACACTGCTCGAACACCTCGGTGAGCAACCAACGTTTGATTCCCGCGTCCCGACTACCATTGAGCGCCCGGGGCACAACCGGACCGAGCTGCATGAAGTCGCCGAGCAGTATCGCCGTCCGCTGGGCAACCGAGACCGCGAGCAACACGTCCGGAAGTGCAGCGGCCCCGGCCTCATCGACAAGGACGACATCGTATGCCCCCGCCAGCACCGCGGCATTCGTGCGGAACCGGGCGAGCGTTGTCGCGACGAGCCTGGCCGAGCGGATGATCTCACCCTGCGCATCTTTCGCCATCGCCGCATAGGTCTCTTCGAGATCCCGATGGTGGGCTCGTAGGCCCGCCTCGCGAGTTGCGTCGTCTGCGCACAGTACGCGCAGCAACTCGGTCTGGGCATGTTTGGCTGGAAAGCCCCGCCGCCGATCGGATTTCACCACATCGGCCGCGACCTCGGTCCGATTCAATTCGTCCTCGAGACGGCGAAGATCGGTCTCCCACCGAAGCCTTTGCGCCTCCAGATGGGTGTGCTCCGATTCCGCGCGGTGCAGCGCGGCCAGCGCTGCTTGGACGGCGTCTTGACTCACCGCAGTCCGCCGTTGGATGCGGTCAATCTCCGCGCGGAGGTGGGCCATCTGCCGGGCAATCGGTTTCACGATCCGGTCGCGTCGGGCGGTCAGTGCGGGCATTTCCGAGAGCAATGCATCGCGCGAAGCGCGGGCGGCCGACAGTTGCGACCGATTTCGCAAGCGCTCCCATGCTGGTTGTTTCTCGAGACTCGTCACTGCGAACTCGGCATCGGCGAGCTCCTGCTGGCCCAGTATCAGCTCGAGTTCGGCGCTACTGGACTTGCCTTCCAGCTCTGCGTATTCCGTAGTCAGTCGGGTGATCTCGTCCCATCGCGCCCTGTCGTCGGCAATATCGTCGACTCGACGTTGTTTGCTTTCCACGGCGCGACGTGCCCGGGCGCGCGACGCTGTCGCAGTATCGAGCTCACCTGTTGCGGACGCGATTTGCCCGGCCAGATAGTCGACAGCGAAAGCCGGGTTCTTGGTTCGCCGCTCCGCCTGTTCGAATCGAACCCGATCGAACTCCGCCAGCGCGGAGTCGAGAGCATCGAGTTCGGCTGCCCGCTTGCTGATTCCGGCCAGGTCCTTGGCCACGGTTGCGCGTTCCCGGTCGAGGTCGTCGAGCCTCGCCCTTACCATCAGCGGCAAGCAAACCTCGGCATTCTCGGCAACCTGCTGCAGGTGCGGAGTCCCGACCCGCACGACTGCTCCGGGCTGCTCGGTCGCGATTGGAGCGACCTTCACGACGACGTTGTCGACCGCGACGTTGGTCGCCGAAACGAGCAACACTCGCTTGCCCTCTGCGATCAAGTCGCCGATCGCGCGCGTCAGCACCGAGGTCTTCCCTGTTCCCGGCGGACCCCACACCATCCAGAGACCACGTCCACGGCACGCGCGGTATGCCAGATCCTGGCTCGGCAGCATCAGTCCCGCGGGAAGGCTGGCCGTGGAGAGCTCACCCGCCAATTCGCCGCGAGCGAGCAGGCCGGCCAGTCGTTCATCGGTGATCCCGGAGATCCCGTCGATCAAGGAGTCGATGAGAAATGTCGCGGGCTGCTGGAACAGCCACACTGTGGGTTCGACCGGGTCGGCAAACTCGGCAACACGCACCCGAATCGATGATCCTTCCGGCAGCACCTCCATCACCGAGTAGCCCTTGTCGGCGGCTGACCGATCCGATTCCCCGAGACGCAGATTCTCGGCTTGCAACTGATCGGTGCCCAGCATGGAGCCCCGCATATCGACCACGAATTCACCCGGTTGCTGGGCACGCACCGCGCTACCGACTCGGCGCCACGACGGCTCGGAAGCGCCCCCGGCCTCCATCGCCCGCCACCTGCGTAGTGCAATTACCACTTCTTCACGCCAGCCCACGGCGACCCCTCCGATCATCGGCGACACCGACACGATCCGAGGTTCAATGCTAGTCGTGCACCACTAAAAGGGTTGTGGTGTAGACGAATTCATCATCAGCTCCACTGATCCAGATCCGGCCCGGGGTCTGCGCGAATCATCTCTGTCGGCGGCGGCGACATCACCGACGCGCCGTCATCCAGCGAGTGCGCCAAATCTACGACCCGCTCGAGTGCCCCAGTTGCATTGCCGGTCAGCCGCAACTGCCCGAACGATTTGATCACCGCACGAAACAGGTCGCCCTGGTTGGCCCAGGCGAAGGTCTGTGCGCGGTAGGCCATCACCTCTGCCAGCTCGCGCGGTGGAATCTGCTCGATGAGGCGCGGACCTCGCACTCGCCATCGCGACAAGGGCTGGTCGGGCACACGGTAGGCCATCAGACCCGGGTCCCCGAGCTCGAGCGGATCGTCGACGAGCAATCGCCCATGTGCCACCGCGGCATGGAGTGCGCGATCGATCGCGCACTTGACGTTGTCACGCTCTCGCGTCTTCGCCGCGCTGACGTAGACCGCCCGCAAACGGAGCCCGGTCACCGGGCCTTCGACAGCGACGATGCCGCACAGATCGGCCACGATCGTGGCGTGCGTAGCTGAAGTCGGGCTCTCCAGTACGCCTGTGAACTCGGGGTATTCGCCCATCGTGGCCACCGTCGACTCCCCGGGTCCGACAGTTTCCGACGCTGATATTGCGGGCTTCAACCATCGCGCCGGATCCGTCAGGTCGATCCCGTCCACGGCCACGGCGGGCTCGTCGGCTATCGGTTCAGTAGGCGATGCCGGTTGTGGCCTTTCCCAATCGAATTCATCGAGTATGTCTGTCTCCGGCTGCGACGGCTCGACGGTGGCATCCTCGGCATCGTCCCCGCGCGGCATAATCCCGTGACCGTCGAGGACCGCGCACAGCGAATCCAGGCACCCCTCCGGGTCGACGATGAACTCGGCCTGCCGGATCCGATGGATCGGCCATCCGCATCGTTCCAGGTCGCGCTGCAACGCAAGTTCGGCACGGTAGGCATCTGCGCCTTGCCAGCGATCGCTGTCGCACTGCACAGCAAGCTGTCCGCCACGACCGGTCACAACGATGTCCAGATCGCAGGCGGTCTCCGTGTGATGGGCGGTGACCTGATAGCCCCTGTCGACAAGCCCGTTGTAAACCTGCTGTTCGAACAGCGACTCGAAGGGGTTGATCAGCGTGTCGTCGCTGAATCTTTCTGCGGGAGAGTCCGATTCCTCGGCACCGGCCTCGACGGTTTGGAAGTAGTCCAGCAGCCGGAATCGCATGTCCTCACTGTTGGAGAGGTGCTGGGTGGTCACCGAGTGGAACAACCACACCTGATCGCGAGCACGGGAGACCGCGACGTTGTAGCGCTGCACGGTGGCGTCCTGTGTCTGCGCCGTCAGCCTGCCCCCTTCGCGAGGTGCGACGACCAGCGAGAGGAAGATCACATCGCGCTCGGCGCCCTGGAAATCGGCGGCATCTCCGCAGTGCAGGTGTCGTGCCTCGAATTCCTCGGGCGGCACGACGTCGATCAGCTTGCGCCAGATGACCTTTGCCTGTTCCGAGCTGAGCAGCGAGATGACACCGAACGACTTGCCGTCGTACGCGGGGTCGGCAACACACGCAGCGATCTGTTCGACGATCCGGTCGGCTTCGACCTCGTTGACCTTGGGCCGAATCTCCTGTCCACCTTCGACATACACCGTGCGTACCGGCGGCAGTCGATCGCTGCCGAACCGGCGCACCGGTATGAGAGACACACCTTCGGGCTCGTAGGCGATCTTGTTGGAGAACCCGATGATCTCCGGAACACACCGTCGGTGCTCGACCAGCGTCAATTTCTTCGGAAATCGCATCACTGCCTCGTCGAACAGGCTGCGCTTGGGCAGTTTCCACGTGTCGATGTAGCGATCGCCGGCGAGGTACTGCTTGCTGAGGCTGTTGAGTTCGCCTTCATTCACACCGACCGCCGACGGCGAAACCTGCTTGTCGTCACCGATCACGACGATCCGCGGTGCGAGATACTGGAGAAGCACTGCGGCGGCACCGGCCTGCGACGCCTCGTCGACGACGACCACATCGAACATGTCCGGCTTGATCTCGAACTGCTCGACCACGCGATAGATCGGCATGATCCACACCGGCACCGCGGGCCTGCACTCCGCCAATGCCCGCTGCAAGCCGACCAGCTTGCGTGCCGCATGCTGGCCGGTGCCCTTACCCCGATCCTTGACCAATTGCGAGTACTGCAGCAGGTCGGCTCGCGCCTTGTTGGTGAGTCTGTCCACCGCGCGGTCCCACGCTCTGATGGTGGCAAGGATCGTCGCCTGCACCCGCAGCTGCTCCTCGACACCGTCCAGACGGCGGCACAGATCATTGACCTCGCCCACGTTGTGGCTGTTCAGCCACTTGCCCATGGCATTCCACTGCCACGCTTCTTGGAACGCGGCGAACCTGCCGGTCCACTCAGGATTGTCCGGATCTGCGGTCACGGCGGCGTGCAGGTCGGCTTGCTCGGAGATTTTGGCATCGAGTTCACGGCGACGCGCAAAAGCGTGCCGGAGCCGGTGCAGCTGGGTGAGTCGCTCGCCGGCCAGCCGGTATGTGGCGACATCTCGCTCGCGGACGGCGGCGGCCAATTCGTGCAGGTTGTCGGTCGCCCGAGGATCCCGGCACCAGCTGTCGAGTTGGTCGGTAAGGCGAGCCAGCGGCACACCGGTCTGCTGCCACGCCAGCTCGGCTTCGACGGCGGCGAACGCTTCGCGCAGGTGCGCGACTTCGTCCGGCTTCGCCCAGTTGGGCACCGCAACCCCGATGTCCCGCAATGCGTTACCGGTTGCGGCCAGCCGGTCACCGTAACCCAGAATCCGACCTAGCAAGGTCCGCGCCGCACGGTGCGCGGCGACACGGTCACGCAAGGTTCCGGCCACGGGGATCGGCATCGGCCAGGCGGCATCGAGCTGGCCGAGGAGACGTCGGCAGTTCTGGGTTTCCAGGAAAGCGGTCAGCTGTTCGACCTTGGTCGGCATCCGGCCGTCGACCCGGACATGCTCGAACAACGGCTGCGCGTCTTTGACCACTCGCGGGGTGAGGAATCCCAGCTTCGGGCTACCGTCGGTTTTGACCTCGAATTTGCCGCCCTGCCCGATATGTCTGCGCAGGTTTTCCGCCAGCGCGAGCAGCGGTGCGAGATCGACGTCGGCCACCTGGACGTCGGTATATCCGATCGTCTCGAGCGCCGCGTCGATCTGCGGGATGAGTGCGTCGACGGTCTGCGCACATCCATGCCAAATGTGCTGGTGACCGGCTCGGATCGCTTCGGCGGCCGCGCGCATCCAGGCATCCGGTCGACTGGCGAAATCCTTGGCCTTGCTGTCCAGCTCCGCCACCGCGCGACCAAGCTCGGCACGCGCCTCCGGCGACAGCACCGTCAGCTGACCGACAACATGCGTTCCACGATGATGCGAATACGACTCGCGCTGTTCACCGGCTTCCCGTTCTCGCGCATGCCATTGCGCGAAGTCGTCCGCCGTGGGCAGGTCGGCAGCCGCGACCAGGTCCGGTGCCGTAGCTTCGGGGTCGGCGAGATCAGAGTCTCGAAGTAGCACGAGCCATTCGGTCAGCTCGTCCGCCGAGAATGGGCGTTGCTCCGCCGAGCCGGCTGCGAGTAGCCCTGTAGTCCAGTCGAATTCGTTTCGGCCCGCGCACCACTGCGTTGCGATGTCGGCGACCGTGCCGGTCCGCCCACAGATCCGGTGTTCGGTGATGTCCCGTTCCCGCAGGCTGAGCAGTTCGCGATGCAAGCCGCCACGAATGCGGCGCAGTTCCTCGATCTTCGCCTCGGTAGCGGCTGCCGTGCGCTTCGACCGGACCGGATCATGTTCGGCGGCAGCCTGATTGATCCGGTTCACCGACGTCTTCAGTTCTTCGAGCTCTGTGCGGGAATCACCGACGACGGTCACGCACAGCGGTTTGATCTCGTCGGGCAACCGGTGCCGCACCTCGTGCAACGCCCGGTCGGTATGCGCGGTGATCAGGACCCGCTTTCCCTGCGCGAGCAAGTGGGTGATGAGCGCGGCCGCGGTGTGAGTCTTGCCCGTGCCGGGCGGGCCCTGGACCAGGGTGTGCGCATGGTTGTCGACGTGGTCGAGGATCCGCAGCTGAACGTCGTTGAGCTGCAACGGGAGAAACTTGTCCGGACCGTCGTGGACGATCGCGCCTGCGTCGTCGCATCCGGTCACGACTGGCTCATGATCGGGATCGACGAGGTTCACCATGCCTGCGGGCAACGATCCGGTATTCCTGATGTTGTCGGCGACGGCCCGCAGTGCGTTCACCATGCCCCGGTTGCTGCGTTTGCGCAGCACGATCGCGGGCGCGTAGTAGGCGATCGGACTCGAGGTCGCGGCCCCAGGCGAGAGATCGTCACGGTATTCGGCGTCGGGATTGATGCAGTTGACGAACATCCTGACCAGGGCTGCGATGTCGGCCCGCTCGAAGGCGCTCACGTCGCCGGTTCTGGCCTGTTCCTCGGCCCGTTGCAGATCACCGGGCGCCGACATCTGACCTGCCTCGACGATGTCCTGCAGTTCTGGGGTGTAGCCGGTACTCGCCGGATCCAGCGCGACCGACAGCGCACCGTAACCGGAGTCGAACCGCACTGCCACCGGCACCGTGAGCACGTGCCGACGTACCGACCCGATCGCGCTGCCATGCCAAGTGAGCAGACCCAGCGCGAAGACGATCTCGAAGGTCTCCCGCTCGCCCTCGTAACGGGTATAGACCTCGTACAGAGTCTGATACAGCGCGAGGACGGCATGCTTGAGTCGCGCCACCGGCGCCCACTCCCGCCACCCTGGCAGCCACTCCGCGTAAGCCGTGGCGACGTCCGGGTAATCAGCGAGTTCGAGTTCCGTTCCGTCGGCATCGAACCGACGCGGCGCGAGATCGGGCTCGACCTCAGGATTGTCGATCGTCCCGGCCAGCCAGTCACGCAGGATCCGCGGCGGCGCCGGAGTAGGCGGAATCTGCGTCTTCTCGACGATGAGGAACGGCGCACCCGGCTCGGCCGGCTGATAGGTGACGGCGGGATCGGGTGGGAGATCGTCCACCCAGATGACCTCACCGTCACGCTGATAGGTGGCGAGGTCTTTGATCCGGCTCACCCGCAGCTGCTGGGCATGCGCCAGGAAATCGAACAGCCGTGCACCACGACCGACGAGATCGGCGGGAATCGGTTCCCCGTTCGCAGTGTCGATCACCCGAATCCTCCAATGACAGTAGTGAGCAACCGGTGTGCTCAGCGAACGTGGATGCCGTCGATCTGGGTCGCCAGCTCGATGACGCGAGGGTCCTGCGCACCGAATCGCACCGACATCTGCTGGTGCAACCGCTTGAGCCGATTCAGGGCGGCCTTCGGATTCCCGAGGCGCAGTTGGCAGATGGCAAGGCGCTGGACGCAGTACATCGCCTGCTCGTCATACGGCCCGTTCGCGGCGGTGAGTTCCTCGGCGCGCGTTCGATACAGCTCGGCCGCCATCGCGAACTCGCCGGCGTCGAAATGCCGGTCGGCGGTGCTGCGCCCGTCGTCGCCGAACCCTTGCACGGTGGGCGCAATGCGCGGCTCAGTGAAGGCGATGTCGGCCGGTGGCGCGATCAGTGTGCGAGCCGTTCGGTAGCTCGGTGGTGTCACCAGCGCTTGCGCATACAGTCGCGCCGGGCTCGTCGGCTCCCGGACGTCGTCGAGCTCGTCGAGCCCGCCGACATGCCGCTGCAGGGTGCTGTGCACCGCCGTCGCGTCGCGCGGCCGCTCCCGCGGATCCTTGGCGAGCATGTCCGACAACAGTGCAACGACATCACGCGGAACATCGCGGCGCAGCGTCGAGACCTCGGGTGGTACCAATTCGATCTGCTTGCGCCACAACAAGAACGGCGTGCTCCCGGTGATCACCTGGGCACCGGTGAGCAACTCGTAGAGCACCAGGCCCAGCGAGTACAGGTCGGTCTCTGCCACAACCGGGTCACCATTGATCTGTTCCGGCGCCATATACGCGGGCGTTCCCAGTGTATTGCCGGTGGAGGTGAGCCGCGAGACATCACCGTCCAGCAGCACCGCCAACCCGAAGTCGAGGACCTTCACCGTCCCGTCCGGACACAGCATCACGTTGGAAGGCTTCAGATCACGATGGAAGATGGATTGCTGGTGTGCTGCCGCCAGCACCGCCGCCACCTGTGCGCCGATCGAGGCGACCACCCCGACCGGCAGCATGCTGCGGTACCCGGCGATCCGGTCCAGTGACACACCGTGCACGAAATCCATCACCAGGTATGGCCGTTCGGGCGGACCCGGTTCGATCCCCGCATCGTGGATCGCAGGCAGCCCGGGATGCACCAAGCGGGCCATCAGCCGCGCTTCCCGAATGAACCGCTGGGTCCACTGCGGGTCCGTGTCCAGGTCCGGCCGGGTGAGCTTCACCGCGATCGGACGTTCGAGGTGGCGGTCGTATCCGGCGAACACTTGACCCATACCGCCGGCGCCGATCTGGCTGGTCAGCTGATACCGACCACCGACGACCTGCGGTTGCAGCGCCACCATCACCCCTCCGTACCTCTCGGTCGAAGGAACAAAATACCGGATGAAAAGAAGCCAGGCGCTGCGGGCGGCGCTATGTTTACCCAGACCTGGTGCCAGCCAAACCATTCGGTCGATGTCACGCCGTCAAAGCACGTGACATTTGTCGTTTGACATAGTTTTCAGCCGCTTTTAGAGTTGCCGAGGCTGGACCCACCAGCCGACTGCAGCAAGATAGGTGACAGCGACATGGCCAACGGGGGCGTGGACCTTTCCAAGACTGATTCCTTGTCCTTGCGTGAGCGGTCCATACCACTGCCGACCAGCACCGACGGCTACCAAAAGGTGCTGCTGCTCGGCACCACCGGCGCAGGCAAGACGACAGTCGTCCGTCAGCTTCTCGGCACCAACCCGACGACGGAGAAGTTCCCGTCGACCTCCACCGCGAAAACCACGGTTGCCGACATGGAGGTGATTGTCAGCGACGAGCCCACATTCCGCGCCGCGGTGACCTTTGCGCCACGTGACGTCCTCGAAGGGCATCTCCAGGAGAACGTCGTCGAGGCCGCCCTGGCCGCCTACGCGGGTAAGGACGACGCCGTCGTCGGCCGCAAGCTGCTCGACCACGTGAACCAGCGGTTCCGGTTCAGCTACGCACTGGGCCGAATTCAGGCCGTCTCGGCCGACGATGTCATCGACGACGAAGACGAGGACGACGAAGACGAGGACCTGGACCCCGACGACTTCGGCCAGATCGACGAGGCGGCCACCGTGCGGGCCTTGAAGTCCGCTGTCCAGTCGATCCGGCTGTTGGTCGAGGAGTACACCCTCGAGGCCGCCTACACAGTGCCCGCGGACGAAGTCGCCAAACATATCGAACGCAACGCCGATTCCGATCTCCCGCGCAACCCCCGCTTCACCCAGATCGTGAACATGCTCCTCACCGAGCTGATGCAGCGGTTCGAGGCCATCGACATCGGCGAACTGCGCTACGACTCCCGTGACTGGCCCATCCTGTGGACCTTGCAGAGCACCGATCGCGCCGAATTCCTCACCACCATCACCCGTTTCACCGGCAACAATGCCAAACTCTTCGGTCGCCTCCTCACCCCACTGGTGAGCGCGGTCCGCGTCAGCGGCCCGTTCGTCCCCAAGTGGGCCGACACTCGCCCGCGCCTGGTCCTCATCGACGGCGAAGGCCTCGGCCATGCGAAGTCCCACGCCTCCCCACTGTCGACCCGCATCTCCCGTCAACTCGACCAGGTCGACGCCGTCCTGCTCGTCGACAACGCCCAGCAACCCATGCAGGCCGCCGCTGCCGCCGCCCTGAAAAGCGTCGCCATCTCCGGTCACTCGGCGAAACTGCACTTCCTGTTCACCCATTTCGACCAGGTCAAGGGTGACAACCTCGACACGTTCACCGAGCGCGAGG
Source organism: Nocardia sp. NPDC055053 (assembly GCF_053608285.1). Lineage (NCBI taxonomy): Bacteria > Bacillati > Actinomycetota > Actinomycetes > Mycobacteriales > Nocardiaceae > Nocardia > Nocardia sp. NPDC055053. The sequence goes on from NZ_JBSGVD010000027.1 coordinate 69,672, forward strand.
AACACGTCCGTCAGTCACTGCACAACGTCTTGAGCCAGCTCCGAGCCGAGGGCCGCCAGGTCAACCCGGCCCTCGAGTCGGCGGAACGCGTTCTGCAACTGCGCCTCGAGCACGGCGCGTTCTTCGTGGGCGGCATCCACAAGCAGCTCAAGTCGACCAACAACGCAGGCCGCCGCACCATCGAGGAGCTCAACAAACTGCTGGCGCACATCGCCGATCCCGAGATCGCGAACCGGGCAGGCGAGTCCCGCCCGGTGTATCGCAAGGCCGAACTGTTCGAAGGCATCTCGCAAGCCGTTGTCGAATTCCGCGACAAGTGGCAAGCCCTCCTTAAACTCAAGTCGCACGCCTCGGTCTTCCCCGAACACGGCAGCCGCATCAAGGCGCTGGCCCGCCGTGTCGCAAACCGGTGGGACAACAACGAATACGACAACCTCAAGCCGGTCGCCGAACTCCGCGAATCCCTGAACGAGCAGGTCTGGAACGTCGTCCAGAACCCGCAGCGGTGGCTGGGTGCGCGACCTGGCACCGAGGAACGCCAGGTCCTGATCGACAACTTCATGATCGCCGTCACCAGCCGCCTCACCAACCTCGTGGAGAGCCGCATCGTCGAGGAGCCCCATGCCGAGTGGGTAGAGGCCTACGCGCTGTCCGGCAACGGCTCCGTCGCCCGCCGAGCCCAGGCGCTCGACGTCCGCATACTGGAACGCGGCGCGCCGATGCCGGTAACGGGGCGGGCGCTGGAATCGAATGCGCTTCTGACAGCAGTGGCACACCTGATCGATGCGGCGGCAGCCGAGCAGGGCGTCGTGTTCGAGTAAACGGCACCTCGTCGGTGTTCGGTGGCATCACAACAAAGGAGAAGTGAGTGGTCGCGGCGCAGGAAACCAGTCTGCAGCGGATTCTCGAGGGGAGCTCGCAGTACCTTGTTCCGCTGTACCAGCGACCCTATGGGTGGGGTGATGAACAGCTGCAGGAGCTGTGGAGCGATGTCATCCAGCTGGCCGAGGATCGCATCGACGAGCCCGACTCGACCCACTTCATCGGTTCGGTGGTGTTGGCCCCTGCGCCGGCGGGTGTGGCAGGAGCAGTAACCCGCTTCCTCGTCGTCGATGGTCAGCAACGACTGACAACCCTGACTCTGCTGCTCGCGGCGATTCGCGACTATCTGCGAGCAGTCGACGGTTCGGCGAGCCGCGACACGGATCGCATCCACAATCAGCTGCTGACAAACCAGTACCACGACGATCCAGATCGCCTGAAGCTCCTTCCAACTCAGGTCGACCGGCCTGCCTACACCGCCGTCATCGACGGCTCCGCAACTGACGATGCCGGCAGAGTCGGCAACGCATATCGGTTCTTCCGCGCTCGGCTCAGTGAACTCGCTGCGGCCGACGATGTGCCTTTTGGTCTTTCACAGATCGTCCAAGCTGTGGTATCAGGACTGTCAGTGGTGTCGATCAGCGCACACCCAGGCGACAACGTCCACCGAATCTTTCAGTCCCTCAACAACACTGGCCTGAAACTGACCCAAGGCGACCTCCTCCGCAACTACCTCTTCATGCGGCTGCCCAATCGCAGCGACGAGGTCTACCGCACCCACTGGCTGCCATTGCAAGCCTCGCTGGACAACGAACGCATCGAAACTCTCTTCTGGATAGACATGCTGCACAAGCGGCCCAGCGTCAAGCAGGGCCAAACCTTCGCTGCGCAGCAGACCAGACTCGAAAAGCTGACTTCGGAAGAACAGATCGTCGACGAAATCGAACGGATCGCACGACTCGGCCGCTTGTATCGGCTGATGATCGAGCCGACGGCGGAGCCCGATCCCGATGTCCGCGTGCGCCTTGCCCGTCTAGCCGAGTGGGACTCGACCTCACCAGCGCCGTTGGTTCTGCACCTGCTGCTCCTCAGAGACCGAGGCGAGGCCTCGAACGAACAAGTCGCACGTGCTCTGCTGTACATCGAGTCGTTGCTGGTGCGGCGGTTCCTGGTTGGCCGCGTGTCGCAAGGCTTGAATCGCCTTTTCGCCGAAACTACGCAGCAACTCGACCCCGCACTGCCTGTCGACACCGCGCTTCGCGTCCACTTCTCGGCTGGTCGCAAGCACTATGCGACCGACAAGCAGCTGACCGACGCGATCGTGACCATGCCGCTCTATCTGACGGGCCGTAACGCCCACCGCAAGATTCTCATGACCTGGATCGAGGACCTGTTTCATTCTAGAGAAGCTGTCCAGCCAGAGTCACTGTCGATTGAACACGTAATGCCGCAGAGCCTTTCGCCACAATGGCGCGCGGACCTGAGCGCCGAGTACGGCGAGGACGAAGTCGACATCCTTCACGATCGCTATCTCCACACCCTCGGCAATCTCACCTTGACGGGCTACAACGAAGCCCTGAGCAACCACGAGTTCAGCCGAAAGCGCGAAACCCTGCGCGCCAGCAGCATCCGCATGAACCAGGACATCGCCGCGCACAAATCCTGGGGACCAATCGAAATCGAGAAGCGCGGGCTCGCGCTGGCCGAGCGGATCATCGAATTCTGGCCAGGCCCCGCGGACGAATCGGCCTTCCCCGACAACCCCACGTGGGCCGCAATGCACCAACTGCTCACAGTGATGCCCACGGGCCGTTGGACCACGTACGGGGATCTTGGCAAACTACTCGGCACAGCAGCCCATCGCGTCGGCACGCGGCTGCGGTCCCACCCCGCACCAAATGCGCACCGCGTTCTGGACGCACACGGCATGATTTCCTACGGCCCCGGCGACATACCGGAGAATCCGCGTCAGCTTCTGGAAAGCGAGGGGGTCAGCTTCTCCGCGACTGGTCGGGCGGCCGCAGCTCAACGTCTGACCTCCGACGAGCTCGACCAACTGCAGACGGCAGCAGCGAGTCTCGGCTCGCCACAATAAGTTCGACGTGGGGCTGGTGGCCTACCAGCCCCACGAGTAGCCTCGGCAAGATCTACCGGTGCCTGTAAATCGAGTCTCGAAGTTCTCTCTCTCGACGGAGCGGTGCGTGACGAAGATTCGATTCGACCTGAAGCACCAGGCGATTCGCGCGGTTCTCGGTGCCGGGCCCCGAACAACTGCGGAGCTCATCCCGCAACCCTCTGAGCAGGGGCTCGAATCGATTCCACCGAACTCACCGATGTGGCGGCCTTCGCCCACCGAAACCCCAGGGAAAGGCACAGGTTGGAGGCTAGCAGCGGTCGTTGCCTACGTGCTAGAGCGCGAAAGAACTAGACCTGACCACGCGTTTCGTCCACGCAATCTGGTTCGGACGAGACATCCAACCGAAGCTGCCTGACCAATCTCTCCATCTCCTTCTCCCATCCTGGCGTCCCGCCACCGGCACTGTGGATCGCGGTCCGAACCGCGGCTGTGCCGCGAGTGCAGGCCTGGAGGAGGTCCTCCGCACGGACTTGCAGTTCGACCAGGATCTGGCTTTCGCGGTGGTCCAGCCGGGCAGATGAGATGTGGTCCAGTGTTTGCAGATTCGACCACAGCTCATCGATATGGGCAGCAAAGTCGGCGCGGTCTTTGATGCCGTCGGCACTGATCGAGGCTCTGAAGCAGACCGACCATACCTTCGCCGGGGAATCACCTCGGTCCATGAGGTGCCGCCTGACCCGCGCACCGACGGCATCGAGTCCGGGGGCTCCGCTGAGCGTGTCGGAGTCGAGCCGCACGCGATATCCGAGGACGTGCATCATTCGTGCCAGGCTTCGCAAGGTCAGGTTGCGCCTGCCGCTGAGTCGCTGGCTTACTTCGGTTGGCGTGACCTCGAGCAGTTCGGCCAGCTGCTTTTTACTCATTCCCTTCGCGTCCAGTGCGCCGTGCACCATCTCGGTAGCCGACAACAGCAGACGCTCCTCCGCGAACAGCGCTTCTGCCTCCGGTGTCCGCCGGAACCAAGTCGTCATTGTTCTTGCGCCTCCTTCCAGATCCCCCGTGCGCGTTCGGCCTGCGCGCATACCTTGCGATCGGGTGGTTTGACCGCGCCGTGCGTCGCCACCCAGTCCTGCCTCGACCTGATCATGTAGAGCCGGTGTCCCGACCTCGTCTTGATCTCATGTACCGGCGGCTCGCCGTTGCATTGCAACGGGCGCGTCTCCTCAGGGCTTCGCAGGAATCCCACCTCCGTCAACCTGTCCAACCTTGCCCGGAACTGAGCCTGAGGCTGCGGCGGCAGGCCCGCCAACCAGTCTGAAACGAGGCATCCACGTTCCGGCAGCACCACGCCGTACACCGTCAGCGCGCGTCCTTCATAGATGACCTCCAGCTCAAATGAAGACATAACTTCACTTTCTTGGCAGTGTACTGCCCGATCCAGTAGCACGTGAACTTTGACGCAAAGATGTGACTGGGAGCGGAACCCCCGCTTCGCCCGCTGGTGCGATCGATACCGTACTTGAACGCTGCCCCCGCGACCAGCACCCGTACATTCCCTGACCGCTGAGCAACACGCTCATCGAGCCGCGGCCACTGACCGACCTCGAATCCGATGTCATCACCAAGTTGCTGTCAGCTGGCGCCGCCGGCGCAGGTGAGTACTTGATGCAGCCGTGGTTACCTGAGCTGGCCGCCTGCTGATGGGTCGTCGTCGAGAAACCGCTGCAGCGTCGCAGCCGCTTCCTGGGTCAGCGGGTCGTCAGGCCCCCGCACCAGCAATAGGTCGTCGTACACCTCGGTCAAGGCGGTGCGCGCTTCCGCGCGATGTCCGATGAGCGCCAACAAACGACCCAACGCCAGCCGAATCTCCAGCGCGGTTTCGCTGCCGTCGCTCTGGGTGGCCCGCACATCGGCCAAGACCGCGCGCATTCCCGACAGCGCCTCGGTGAGTTCACCGAGTTCGATGCGGCAGTCGACGGCGAACTTGCGGCAGTCGATCGTGAGCTGATCGGCGAAGCCGCGCACTCGCGCACAGGCCGCCGCGAGCGCATCGAATTCAACTCTGGCCTTGCGGATTTCTCCGCCGATGAAGCGGGCGAGTGCAACGTCGAATCGGAGGTCGAGCACGCGCGGGCTCTCGGCACCTAGGGCGCGACCCGCGGGCTCGAGCACACCGCCGAGTACATCCGCAGCCTGCAGAGGCCTGCCGTCAGCGATCAACTCACGGTATTCGGCCAGCACAGTTTCCAGCCGCCGCTCGAGCACATCATCGCTCACCGGCGCAGTCGCCGGAAGCACCCCCTGGAACCGAACAGTCGGCGCGACTCGGTCTGGCTGCAAAGGCGCATTGGGCCGCCGGAAAACCGTGGTCGGATCGGGCACGCCCGACAACCGACCCGCGCCGAGATCGACAACTGATCCGACCGGTGGCAGTAGCGGTAACAGGCGCTCATACACCTCAGCGGCGTCGGCCGGTCGCTTCTCGGCATCCTTGGCCAGCAGATCCATAACCAGCCGGTCCAAGTCCGCAGGCAGTTCTGCGCGCAACTCGCTCGGCGGAACAGGATCGGTGGCGTAGTGATGGTGCATGACGATCGGGCCGTTGCCACTGAAAACTGGGTACCCGCAGAGCATTTCGTAGAGAACACAACCGAGGGCGTACAGGTCGGTGCGCGGTGTCGCCTTGGCACCGATGGTTTGCTCGGGCGCCATGTACGCGGCCGAGCCGAGCGGCATACCTGTCGCGGTAAGTTTCGCCGCGCCGGCGGTGAGGAGCGCGGCGATGCCGAAGTCGATGACCTTCACCGTGCCGCCAGGTGTGACAAGGATGTTGTCGGGCTTGAGGTCGCGATGGACGACCGGCAGCGCGTGGGCGTATGACAGCGCGGTCGCGATCTGTGCGGCGACCGCGACCGCCCATTCCACCGGCAGCGGCGCATCGGGGTCGAGGTAGTGCCGCAACGTTGTCGCGCCCTCGACGAGTTCCATCACGAGGTATACCTCGGTCAGGTCGGCGTCGAGGACCGCGTCATAGACCTGCGGTACTCCGTGGTGTCGGATCTGTGCGGTGATGCGGGCTTCGCGACGGAACCGCTCGGCGAACTCGGCGGCATCGGTCGGGGATTTGATCTGGGTGAACCGGATCATCTTCACCGCGATCTCGCGGTCGAGCACGGTGTCGTACCCGCGCCAGACCGACCCGAACCCACCGAAACCGATCTCCTCGATCAGCTCGTATCGATTGCCGATCCGCTGTGCCGGCACTACGACCCCCTGCCATCCTGCGACAGCCTCACCACCGCCGCACTACATCTCGGGCAGTCCGTGCCGCCGCCCGAGCAGCCGGAACGCCGCTGTGCGTGCCTGCCGATCAAGATCCTTCTTGAACTCATTGTCCCGCGCGAAGTACCGCTCGCCGAGATCATTCAGCGTATCGAAGTGTTCGACCATCTTCTCGGCAAACACCTTGTCGAAAACGACGCCGAAGTCGTCGACATTCTTGTTCGCGAGCCGAGCCTGCTCCACCTGTGGTTCGTTCATGGCCGCGTCGAACGGGATAGCGAGATGCTCCTCGGAGAACTCGGTGCCGAACCGCTCGTTGAACCGCTCGACCAGAGCCGACAGCAGCGACTTCTCCGGTTCCTTCGGCGCACCGGTGCCGTCGCCGAATCCCCGCAACTCCTGCGAGCCTTCCGGAGCCAGGCCGAGGTCGTGCTCGCCGGTCTGTTCGAGCCGGAGGTGGCTCAGGTCGACCTCGCCGATGTCGAGTCCGCCGTCCGCACGGCGCGGGAGCCGGTTGAGCAGGTGACGCCCGTAGAGATGCAGCAGTTCGAGGTCGGGGTCCTGGTAGGGCACGATCTGCGCGAGGAAGCCGTATTTACGCACGTAGTCGTTGAGGTCCGCACGGAACGACTCCGCCAATGCCACGTCGTCCTCCTCCTCGCTGTTGAGGAAGATCTGGAACCGCTCGACAGCCGGTTCCAGATGCCGGTACAGCTCGGCATGCAACTTGGCCCATTTCGCTGCAGATCCGGCGGCCTTCTGCTCGGCCACCAGGTAGGCCGCGGCAAAGGATTTCATCTCCTGAGTGATCAGGATCGGGGCCGCGACAACTCGGTCTCGGGCGACATACAGCAGGTTCGGGTCGGTCGGCAGAGTGAACGCATCCTCGTAGTACGGCGCAAACGATTCCTGGATCTTTTCGGCATCGTTGACGAAGTCAAGGACCACCAGATCCTGCTGCGACTTCCCCTCCCTGGTGCGATTCAGTCGCGACAGCGTCTGTACAGCGGCGATACCGGTGAGCGACTTGTTCACGTACATGGTGGTGAGCAGTGGCTCATCGAAACCGGTCTGGTACTTCTCCGCGACTACCAGAATCCGGTACTCCTTCTGGCCCTTGCCACCCGCCTGCGTGGCTCGGTCGTCTGCGCGGGTGTACCGGAACGCCTTCGGCAGTGCGGATTCGGCAAGCCCACCGTTCTCCGACGGCTCGGTGACCTCCCCGCCGTCGACTTCCAAGGTTCCCGAGAAGGCAACCAGCACACCGACATCCGGATAATTGACGTCATACTCCCGATCCCCCAGGTACCTCTTTATAGCCCGAGCCATCGCGACCGCACTCTGCCGCGAAGCAGTCACCACCATGGACTTCGCCCGTCCCCCGAGCCGCCCACGGGTGTGCGCGATGAAGTGCTCGACGATCACCTGCGCGTGCTGCTCGACTGCGTAGGGGTGCATGAACGCGAACCGCGCGAGCAGACTCGACGCCTTCGCTTCGGGAACCTCGACATCGTCGGGGTTCTGGTTCACCAACCGGTAGTAGGCCTTGTAGGTGACGTAGTTGCGCAGCGGGTCGAGGATGAACCCTTCCTCGATGGCCTGGCGCATCGAATAGGTGTGGAACGGACTGTATTCGGCGCCGTCACCGGTACCGAAGTTCTCCAGCGTCTTCGCCTTCGGCGTCGCGGTGAACGCGAAGTAGGAGATGTTCGAAGCCTTCGACCTCTCCACTGCCTTACGACGCAACCGCTCGTCGATGCTCACCTCGACCGCGCCCTGATCCTCATCGTCAGCGTCGAGTCCCATGTCCCGCAGCGCGGTCCGCACCGCCGCGGCCGCATCACCCGACTGCGAGGAATGCGCCTCGTCGATGACCACGGCATAGCGCCCACCGGCGAGTTCGGTCTGCTCGCGCCGCAGATAGTCCAACAGGGCCGGGAACGTGTGCAGAGTGACGGTGATGATCTTGCCGCTCTGCGAGCTCAACGCCTTGGCCAACTGCTCGGACTTCGAGCCCACCTTGTCATCGATCTTCACCACCAGCCCTGATACCTGCTCGAACCCGCCGACGGTGTCACGCAGTTGGGAATCCAGATTTCGGCGGTCGGTGATGATGATGACCTTGTCGAAAACCGGTACGCCCGGCTGCAATCCGGCCGCCCGCGCATCCGGGTCCAGGTTGTCGTACGAGGCGGTATGCAGGTCGCTAAGTCGATGCGCGAGCCAGCCAATAGTGTTCGACTTCCCAGAACCGGCCGAGGCCATCACCAGGTAGTCGTGCCCGGAACCGTGGGTCGCGGCATGCGCGGTGAGCTTCTTGACCACATCCCACTGGTGGAATCGCGGGAAGATCGTGGACCGAACAGCCTTGCCGCCAGCCACCTTCTTCTCGGTGGTGTGCACGAACCGCTCGAGCAGGTCGAGCCAGTTGTCCGGCTGCCAGACCTGCTCCCACAGGTACGAGGTCGCGTACTTGCCCTCCACCGTCGCCGGCGGATTTCCTTTGCCGCCAGCATTACCCGGGCCCTCCGAGCCCGTGTTGAACGGCAGGAACACCGTCTTCGCCGACCGCAGCTGAGTCGTGACGAATACCAGATCCGGGTCGACGGCGAAGTTCGCGATCACCCGATGCTTGAAGATCAGCTCGGTAGGATCCCGGTCCTCCCGATACTGCTTCTTTGCCTCCTCGACCCCTTGCCCTGTCAAGGGATTCTTCAACTCGGCCGTTGCCACCGGAATACCGTTGAGCAACAACGCCAGATCCAGCCGCGGCCGCGATGTCCCCGGCTTCGTCGCATACGGTAGCTCCCGAACCACCGTGAGCCGGTTGGCTTTATAGGCGTTCAGCACGTCATCGGACCCGACAAGATTCGGCTTGAAGTAGGAAACCCGAATCAACACCCCCCGATCCTTCACCCCCTCCCGAAGGACCTTCATCAGCCCCTTAGCGGCCAACTCCTGCCCCAACCGCTTTGCGAACCCGCTCTGAGCCTCGTTCTGATCCTCCCCATAGGTAGCAACCAGGTCATCCCACTCCGCCTGCTGCGTCTGCGAAATGAAGGTCAACAGCTCCCCCACATCCAGCCCGAGCTCCGCGTTGTACTCGTGCGGATTCCCCTCCTCCCAGCCGTTCTCCACCATCGCCGTGACGATGGCCTCCCCAAACACCTGTTCACTGTGGACTGACATTCTTCGCTATACCCCTTGGGTGAGATTCCGCCCGGAACCGGTGGTTACGTCAATTTGGCCGGTTACTGCGGAACTGATGAGAGATTGTCGACGTTCGGCAAGCAGGGAAATTCTCCTATCGACAGCGTCGACCAGACCGTCAATCCTGTTGTTCTGATGACGAATCTGTTCAACAATCCGAATCTGCATGTGTACTGGCGGCAGCGGGATTCTCAGCATTTGCAGATCTGGAACGTAGATAGTTTTGTGGGTGGATCCCATGGCAAGACGACCGAGCAGGTCGGACCGCATCGCCCGGAGGCACCACAGGAGATAGTACGGGTTCAGCCGCGGGCCACAGGTCCAGGTAACAAAGTCCTGACTGGTCGCCATATCGCTTCCCATCACCGCCGAGTACCCCGCCGATGCGGTGCGACAAAGCACAACAGTGCCTTTGGGGTGCAGCTCGGCAGCTGAGTTAGCCAGCCCGATTTCGCTAATCATCTCCCGCGTCTGCGTCAAATCTTCGAGGCGATCGTTCCGCACTTGCTTAACTTCACCGGTCGTGATCCAAGGAATTGTGCAGTTCTGCCACCACTCTGGCCGACTCCTACTCGGCGTGTGGCCACTACCCATCTTGGCCACCAGACCCAACCGAATCTCTGGCCACTCCACCGCAATGGCCTCAAGCCATGGGAGTCTCGAAGTGCGAAACTCCTCGACCTGGTCTTGACCAGATACCGCAGCAATTACACCAGCCACTCGGCGTTCGAGCAAACCCTCGCGTAGGCGTTGCGATGCCCCGACCAACCGGTCGATGCGGGAGGTTTCGGCGTCGAGGAAGTCGGCGATGCGGCGCTGTTCCTCCAGAGCAGGCAGATCGACAGGAATGTCACCGAGGTCTTCCCCGTTAATTCTCGGTGTACGAACAGCTCCGCTCTCAGTATTACCTATACCACGCAAGCGAGAAATCATCTCGCCTACAAACCAACTCGATCGGAAAAGATGATGCAAATAGCGCGCCTCCGTGTCGGCTCCTGGGCGTAGCACAAGGTAGTCAGGACTCACGAGTCCGCGCATTGGACTAATTCCGACCGCTCCCTGAAAGGCGCGCATCCGATTGACGACTATATCTCCTTCATCGCACACCTTGTAGTTGCTGAGATCTTCGGCTCGAGGCAGGTCATCCGTTAAAGATTCACGCGGCACAACACCGTGATGGATCGAGACTGCCATCAACGGATGCTGTTCAGATCCAGCGCGTTGATCGACTAGTTGATACGAGTACTTGATGCGGGCCACACTCACTGGGTCACCTCCCCCAACAGATCTTGAATTTCAACCTCGAGCGACCTAAGCTCCGCATCGATCACATCCAACAGCCTCGGTGGATTGTAGGAATAAAACTGCCGTGTGAACGGAATTTCATAACCCACCTTGGTTTTGGCGTGATCGATCCAGGCATCGGCGACATGGGGCAGGACCTCCCGGATCAGGTAGTCATTGATGTCCTCAGCCAACGGAACGTTCTCGAAGTCGCGCAAGTCGGGGTCCGGCTCAGGAGCTCCCTTAAGCATCTGAACCTCGCCCTCCAAATCGCGTGTCCCGACAGCTTCACGAAATACCTTGACGAAAGGCGCACCGCTGGGCCATATTTCACCAGCACTGACCACGGCATCGCGCATGGCAGACACAGCATCCGCCTTCGCCTTCCAGACGGAGCCAATCAACGGTGCGAGGAGGACTCGGAACGCATCGGAGTCGCCATACTGCTTGCGGACCGGCGCAGAGGAGGCGAGCTTGTCCAGACCTTCGTCGGTGAGCTCGAACCGGAGCTTTAGCGGCCGCTCCACGGTGATGCGACGGTACCCGAAGTCTTCATTGTTGAAGACCTTCACCTTGCCGCACAGCGGGTGAGTCGGATCCTCGACCACCATCATCGCGTCCCCATACAGCCGAGTGATCTCCCGAATCTGCTCATCGCTGATCTGCTTACGCTTGTCACCCAACGACTTCCGCATCTTCACCCAGTATTCGCGTGCATCCAGCAGCACCACCTTGCCCCGATGGTCGGGCTTCTTGCGGTTGGTGAGGATCCAGAAGTACGTGGAGATTCCGGTGTTGTAGAAGAGCTGATCCGGGAGCGCGACAACAGCTTCCAGCCAGTCGTTCTCGATGATCCAGCGGCGAATATTCGACTCACCGGATTCGGCGGCACCGGTGAACAGCGGGGAACCGTTGAAGACGATGGCGATTCGGCTACCACCCTCACCGGCGGCGTTGACCGGCTTCATCTTCGAGATCATGTGCTGCAGGAAAAGCAGCGAGCCGTCGTTGATGCGCGGCAGGCCAGCGCCATAGCGACCGACTTCGCCGAGATTAGCCGCCTCCCACTCGACATCGTCCTTGATCTTCTTCCACTCCACGCCGAAGGGCGGATTGGCGAGCATGTAGTCGAACTTGGTTTTCGCGTGGCCATCGTTGTCGTCGAGCGAATTGCCGAGGACGATGTTCTCGGAGTCCTCCCCCTTGATCATCAGGTCGGACCGGCAGATCGCCCACGATTCCGGGTTCAACTCCTGCCCATACAGGTCCACCGTCGCCTGCGGATTCAAGGCTGTGATGTGCGCCTCCGCCGAGCTGAGCATGCCACCAGTACCGCAGGCCGGGTCGAGCACACGACGCACCACACCGGGCACCCCTAGCAAGTCGGCATCCGGCGCGATCAGCAGATTCACCACCAGCTCGATGACTTCACGCGGTGTGAAGTGCTCACCGGCGGTCTCATTGGACTGTTCAGCGAAGCGCCGGATCAGTTCCTCGAAGACGTAACCCATCTGGTGGTTGGACACCACCTCCGGCCGCAGGTCCAGATCCGCGAACTTGCCGACCACCTGGTACAGCAATCCCGCCGAGTCGAGTTTGCGGATCTGCTGGGCGAACTCGTACTTCTCCAGTACCTCCCGCGCGTTCTCGGAGAACGAGTTGATGTAGGCGAGGAGGTTCTTGCCCGCGTACGACGGGTCGGCGGCGATCTTCTTCAACGTCAGGTCGCTGGTGTTGTAGAACACCGCCCCGGCCGCCATCGTGAGGAACTTGTGTACGTCGATGTCCTTGCCCGCCAGGGACTCCGCCTTCGCCACGACCGCGTCCCGGGTCGGCGCCAGCACGCATTCGAGCCGCCGCAGGACCGTGAACGGCAGGATCACCTTGCCGTAGTCGGACTGCTTGTAGTCGCCGCGCAACAGGTCGGCGACCGACCATGCGTGGTTGGCCAGCTCGCTGTGCTTGCCGGTGTCCACTCACTACCTCCTAGGAAATGCTGTCGGGTTCGAGCACGCCGATCGCGGGCCGACGGTCACCAGTTCGGAGACTTGATCGACCTCGTTACAGGCTCACCCCGGGCCGATGTAGGCCGGTGCGCGCTACGAGTTGTCCCACCGTATCGCTGCCGCTGCCCGCGTGACAGCGATGGATGCGGCTTGGCGCAGGGCACCGTGTGGGAGCGCCCCATTAACTCGTCGTATACAACGACTATCTTGAGTCACGCTACGTCATTCGTCAAGACCACATTATTTGGTTGACAATGTTTTCATTACCATGCAATCTGGGTACACAGCCTCGGTCATGCCCGACAGGGGCATCCGCTGGGAGCGGATCCACTCGATCGCCGTCGCCGACACGACAGCCGACGTAATAACCGGGCGTCTGAGTAGCGATACCAGCACTGCACCGGTCGCCCGTCCAGTCGATCACCCGCTCTGACCTCAGTTCCCAGGTTTCACCCGAATCACGTTCAGTACGAGAAGGGTTCACCGCATGTCAGACACCGCCGAGGCACACCCCGTCACCACCGATCTCATTCCCTGGATCGCCGATCAACTCGACCGAGCCGAACTGAGCGACGAAGTCGGCCTGATGATCCTCACCGCGCTCGAGGGCGACCAGCCGCTCGACGACTACCTGGGTGGCTCATCGCGAGACCTGCCTGCCTCTGCCACGAACTCAACTGACGCACCGGATAGTTCACGCGGCACATTCCTCACCGCGATCGAAGTCGAGGGCTTCCGCGGAATCGGCCCGACCACCACGTTGACACTGCGACCCGAACCAGGCCTCACTATCGTCGCCGGCCGCAACGGCTCAGGAAAGTCGAGCATCTCCGAAGCACTCGAACTCACTTTGACCGACAGCGCCTACCGCTGGACCGGCAAGAAGTCGACTCAGTGGCGCGATGAGTGGCGCAACCTGCACCACGGAACGGCGCGGATCGCCGTCCACCTGGTCGAAGAAGGCGACGACCCGATCACGGTGAGCATCAACTGGGCCGACGGCGAAGCCGATGTCGACCAGCACACCACCCGCACGCAACGTCGCGGCGGCAAACAGCAGATCGGACGCGCAGACCTCGGCTGGGACGGCCCCCTGCGACAGTTCCGGCCGATCCTGTCCTACGACGAGCTCGGCGCCATGCTCACCGGCGCACCGAGCGACCTGCACGACGCGATCTCGCGGGTGCTCGGCGTCGGGCAGCTCACCGATGCGGTCGACCGAATTCAGGTACGGCACAAGGCCCGCAAGGGACCGGGCGACGAGCTCGCCAAACAGCGCCGCGACCTCGCTACCGCCGCGGCCACGTTAGACGACAATCGCGCCGCCGCCGTTGCGCCTCTCTTGAAGAAGACCCTGCCCGACCTCACTCGCCTGCGCGAGCTGCTGCACAACGCCGAGACCGAGAACGGCCCACTGACCGGCCTCCGTGCGCTCGCACAGCTGCGCGCTCCCGTCACCTCCGACGATGCGAAAGCCGTGGCGAAACGTTTGCGATCGAGTATGACCGCGTTGGCCGAGCTCGGCGCCGCGGCCAGCGACAAGCAGCTCGCCACCCTGAACCTGCTCGAACAGGCCCTCCGGGTACACGCTGAGCACGGAGACATGAGCTGCCCGGTGTGCCAGGGCGGGCGGCTCGACAACGCGTGGGCGACTCTCAGCCGAGAAGCGGTCAGCGCCGAACGCGACCACCTGACCGCGCTCACTCAGGCCCGAAAGATGGTGGAGCTGGCGCAGTCCGAAGCGCTGGGCATGCTGTCGACGCCGCCTCCGGTCCTCGACCGCTCCCCCGTACCCGAACTCGACTCGGCTGTCGCCGCCGCTCGCACCGCGTGGAACCAGTGGGGATCGATCACCCGCGGCGACACCGCGCCCACCATGCTGCGACTCGCCGATCACCTAGAATCCGAGGTCGATGCGCTGCTGGAGGCCATCGATCAGCTCACCGAAGCCGCCGCCGAATGCGTGTCCGCGCGTGAGGACAACTGGCAGCCGCTCAATGCCCGCATACGCGCGTGGGGTGTGGCCTGGGAGGCATGGCTCGCGGACAAGCCGGTCGTCGACCAGCTCGCCAATGCGAAGAAGTGGCTGCAGGACAACGACATTCGACTGCGCAACGAACGGCTCGCGCCGATCCGCGAAGGAGCGATCCACGCGTGGGAAATGCTGAAGCAGGAAAGCAACATCGAAATCGGTGACCTCGTCCTGGAGGGCACGTCGACCCGGCGCAGGCTTCGAATCGACTCGAAGGTCGACGGCGTGCCCGCAGGCGGACTCACCGTGTTGAGCCAGGGCGAACTCCACGCCATGGCGCTGGCCCTGTTTCTTCCGCGAGCGACTATGGCCGAATCACCGTTCCGCTTCCTCGTACTCGACGATCCGGTTCAGGCGATGGACCCCGCCAAGGTCGACGGACTCGTTTCGCTGCTCAGCGAACTCGCCCAGACCCGGCAGGTCATCGTGTTCTCCCACGACGACAGGCTGCCCGCCGCAGTGCGCCGCGCGAACTTCTCCGCCACGATCGTGGAGGTGAGCCGCAACAACGACTCACAGGTGTGCATCACACCAGTCACCGATCCGTCCCGCCGCTACCTGTCCGACGCGTTCGGGCTCGTCATGGAGTACGAGAAGAACAAGATCCCTGACGAAGCACTCCGGCGCACGCTGCCCGGGATGTTGCGGTTCGCGGTGGAGGCAGCGGCACGGCACAGTTACTTCACCCGCAATATCCGTGCGGGAGAACCACTTACAGCGCTCGAAAAGGAGTGGGAGGCGGCCACGACTACCCGGTCGAAGGTGGCCCTCGCCATCTTCGGTGAGCCGCGGGAAAATCATGCCCTCGACCAGTGGGCACGCGCGGAGTACCTCAAGTCGGCGTTGAGCACGGTCGGCTCCAAGATGCACAACGGGCTCGCCGTAGGCACCGACCCTCGACAGGTGGCCAAAGACGTTCAGCGCATGGTTCGCGATATCGAGGCGGCGGCCAAATGAGTGTCCTGCTGACGCTTGCGTCCGCCCAGGTCGCGGGCCGAACACCACACACCAACCGGATCAGTGCCTGGCTGACGCGAACGGCATTGGAAGAGATCATCGGCGACCTCCTCAGAGCACGCGGGATCGAACCCGGCCGAGCCAGCGGCAACGCGCGACTCTCCTGCTTGGAGGTTGCCTACCATGACAGCCCCGAAGTGGCGACACAAGCGCAGTATGCGTGGGCGCGACTGTCGGAGGCCTGCCACCACCACGCCTACCAGCTCTCACCGACATACCAGGAAGTGATCCATCTGCTCGGCATCGTGCAGAAGCTCCGTGAGCGGATCGCCTCGAAGTCAACCCATCAGCAATAGGAGAATCAACGATGAAGACCACCATTGCGGCACTTGCCACCTCGGCCATGATCGCCCTGGGAACTGCCGGCCCCGCGGCGGCGGAGGTGACACCTCCTATCCCCGCGTCTGCATCCCCGTCGGCCGCGATTCTCATCAGTCTCGACGCCGCCGGACATCCGGTAGCCATGTGCATGATGCCTGGCGACACCTTGGAACTGCGCGCAGGCATCGGTGCAGCGATCGGTGCGTTCGCCGGCCTGCCCATCTTCATTATCGGCGCGGTGCCAGGAGCCCTTATCGGCGCCGGGTCCGGCGCACTGTCGTGGTGGATCGCCGACCAGCAACGCCACCGAATCCCCGGCCCCTGCTGACCGCCTGGTCTCGACCACAGGCAAGTCTTAGACCACGTTCGAACCGGGTCGGTGACCACGGGACGTCGCCGCCGATCTCGCGAATGTAGAAAGTAGCCAACGCAAATGAGTGAATTTGTGCAACGAGACCTCGGCGGGCGCCCTGACCGTACGATCACCGATCACGATCGAGGCGTGACGGTCTATCTCCGGAAGGTGGCGCCCCGACAATGGAGGTTCGTTGTTCGGACTGCTGATCTCGAATCCACCGGTGCACTCCGGATCAGTCAGACTGTGAGTACCGGTGAGCGCACAACCGGCCGCCGTGCCGATTCGCTTGCGCTGGAGCTCGCTGCGGAGTTCGAACCGGCCGCGCAGGCAATCCGTGCAGCCAAGGTCGCCGAAAGCACTGAACGGGCGGCATATTGGCGCCGTCAGGAGGAGGCGCGGCTCGAGGAAGACAGGGCGAGAGGCCCAGCCGTCCACGAGGTGCTACACCGACGGCTCGGTTCCGATGACCCAGAGCGAAAAGCCGGCGAGTGGCGGCCGGGCAGCGTCATCGAGACCACACCATTTCGGCCGGGTGCGGGCAAGCCGATTTCCGTGGCGGAACTGTCCACCTATCGTGTGGTCGCCGCCGATCAAGTCGATCCGGATGTGTTCGCGACATGCACCGAACACCGCACCCTGTACGGAACCTACAGCCAAGGCCGCGCCCGCGAGCTGGCTCGACGTGACCGCTGGTGCCCGGACTGTTCCGCACCGGTGCGGAACGCCTCCGTGTCCGCTCGGGACTGATTATCGTCGGTGTGGCGATGCCGAATCCTGAGACCTCGAACAGAGAGTAGGGCCAAACGATGGGTTTGAGGAAACGCATCGCGCAAGCTCCGTCCGCAGCGCGGGCGCAGATGTCGGATGTAGCGGCAAGCACCCGGACGCGCCTCAGCGCTGCCCGGAAACGCGCCCGTGAGCTGAAAGAAGAATGGCAGGAACGCTGGTACCGCCGAAACCATCCGTCGACGGCACAGGATCCTCAGATCAAAGATACCGAGGATGCGTTCTACCAGGCAGCGAAGTCCGTCGTCGGTCACATCAGTGCGATCGAGCATGCGCAGCGAGAACTCGGCTCGGAGATGCCGCCCAAGGAGTTCCTCTCGACCGGGTCCGTGCGCGAGGAGCGACGGATGTATCGAGACACCATCCGTCAGTCCACGTCAGACGCGCGCCGTGAATTCCCCTTCCTCCGGGAGCAATTCGTGACGACTATCAAACCGTCGTCCGTGCCCGAAGTTGTGCTCCAGTCGAGTGCGATGGTCGACTCCATCGACCTGTACCTGCGAAACCGATTCGATGGCCAGTTCCATCCGGAAGATGCGTTGACCCGCCTTCACGCCGCAATGTTCGATCAGTGCCCACTCGTTTCCAGCGAAGACGACGGCGGCGCAATGGACACCGATTCGGCCACGCCTGATGCCGAGTTGACCGATGCGCAAGCTGACGACGAAACGCCGAGCGAAACTGAACCAGCCGCGACGGTACTCCTCGCCCGACGCATGCGTGACCCGGAGTACCGACGGCACCAGCATTCCCTCATTTACATAGATCGCCTGGCGCCGATCAACCAGCTCGTCGACGCGCTTCGCAGCGAGCAGGGCGAATGGATGCCGTATGTCGCTCCCACCTACGGCGGCATCGAGGCACGCATCCTGGCCGTGTTCCGCGATCCCGGTCCACGCACCCAGCAGGACAAGGGCAGTGGATTCTTGTCGCTCGAGAACGACGACCCGTCCGCCGAACGGCATCTCGGGTTCGTCACCGATGCCGGTATCAGCCCCACTGAACTCACGGTGTGGAACACCTATCCCTGGTACATCAATCGCAACCCCGCATCAGGCGAGATCGACCGCGGGCTCGGCCCCCTGCGTCGACTGATAGATCTGCTTCCCGAGCTCCAGGTGGTGATCGCGCACGGCGGTGCAGCCCAGACAGCGTGGCAGCGCTTCGAGCGCAAATATCCACGCATCGCCGGCCGACTCGAGGTGATCAAGACGTATCACACCAGCCAGCAGGCACTCTGGACGCCCGACGTCGAGGAGCGAGAACGCCGCCAGGCCGACATCGCCAACGCGTATGCGAAGGCCGCCGCGATGCTCGACTGAACGTTGTCACATCGCCTGTTGCAGAGGTTCCGACTTGCGAACCCAAAATGACTGGGGCCGCATACATCTCGTCCGCGGGAACATAGGATCGAAGCGGAAAGTCGGTTCGGATAGATCGGCAGCCGGATGCGCTGCCGCCGGAGGGGATCAATGACCACACCCGACAGCTACGAGATCGTGCTAGACCTGCTCAGGCAGTCCCTGCCCGGGGTCGCCGCAGAAATCGAGCAGGAGGTCCGACGCGGCCGTGTTGCGACCAAAACCGACTTCTTGCGCGATGCGCAGTACCAACAACGCGTAAGCACGCTCGCCGACGAACGGCTTCCAGCCATCGACCACCGCGACATCGGCGTCATCCCGTATAGCGAGGACGAACAACTCGACCTGATTCGTCAAGCGCTCGCCACTCTGGCCGAGACGATGGCCTCGACTCGGCGTGCGTTGCTCGATCTCAGCAGTAGCTACGATGTCGACCACGTCATCGAGTTCGGTGATCCAGAACTCGAGGTGTTGGCCGATCTGGATCTGGAGACCGAGACCGCCGCAGCGGAGGCCGCGGCTCGAGCTGTGCGCTCGCTGCTTCACCGTGAAACCCACGGAGGAATGCGATGAAGAGGGCGGAGCTCATTCGCGCAGTTGAGCAGTCGATCGGCATCCTTGCTCCGATCTACCGGAACGGCGCCCACGAATCCGATCTATACGAGGCTTCCCTACTGCCCATTTGCATCGCTGCCGCGACCGATGCCGGCGGGACTGTAAGACTGACCTACGACGGAACATCCCCCGCGAGTCAACTGAGATTTCGCAGGTCACCAGGAAATCTGTGGTCGGGCGACTTCTGTTATGCGCAGGTAGAATTCGCCGATACACCTAAGATGATCGAGATCCATCTCGGCGTATACGTTGTCGGTCGTTCCAAGGTTGCGCATGAATGCGACGTTGCGATCCTCGACCACCAGGAGGCACAGCGTAGTCGCCTCGGATTCGTGCATCCGCGCAATGCCAAGCTGATCTGCGCGATCGAAGCGAAGCACTATAGCAGCTGCCCCGGTCTCGGCGTGGGACGTGGGTTTCTTGGGCTTGCACAGGAACTGACTTCGAAGAAGTGCTCCTTGGCCTTCCCAGCAAAAGGGTCTGACACGTTATCCGGCCTAATTGCCAAGAAGGACAGCCAAGCCTACGCCGAGCTTCTGCCAGGTACTGGTGCTGCGAAGCGACTCCAGTCCCATATAGACCAGTCCATCAGGAATTGGAAACAGACTTTGTAGCCTCGATGGTGCGAACCATCTGTTGTGCGCGCCGCGGGTATGGCACCACGCGAGCGGCAGGAGTGCTCGTCGAGATGCGGCGCAGGACGGCCGGACGCAACGCTGAGGTGTGAGCGTCCGGCCGCCGAGGCAGATCCATTACGGTCGACCTGCTCGTTTCCGCGCACGCACACATGTACAGCTACCCGAGGTACGGCGCGCCTCGTTGCTCGGCGTGATGTCCGAGCCGCATCCTGACCGTGGAATGCACAGGTAGATCCGACAACTCGTCCTGACCGACAAAGCGAACCTCCGTCGATTCGCTACTGACGGATAGCTCGCCACCGATCACCCGACCGTAGTATGTGACTGGCCGGTCCCCGATGATGCGACCACCCCGAAATAGAATCCGGGGTGATTAGATCTGTTCAGTTGATGCCGCAGGCCACGGGATGGTGGGTGTGG
>NZ_JBSGVD010000028.1:0-88118 GCF_053608285.1 Nocardia sp. NPDC055053
CCCTTGTGTCCCGCCGGTCAGGCACCGTTGCTTGCTCCTTCGTCGCCTACGCAACGGCACCTGACCGGCGGGACGGCCGCGAACCGCCGCTGTGCGGCGGCCCCTCCTCGAGGTCGGGGCGTGTGGGCCAGGAGTGGTGGAGCGCGGGCTATTCGATGACCGGCAGCGGGCGGGTGTGCGCGCCGGCGCCGGGCAGCTGGTTGCGTGGGATCGGTACGGTCGGATTGTCGGTGCGCCGGATCGGCATCGTCGGCATCGGGTCGGTCACCGCGCGCTCGATGGCGGGCAGCCGGTAGGCCTCGCGTGCGTTGTCCTCGAGCACCGCGTGCAGATCGGCGCCGACGACCTGGCAGATCAGGTCGACATCGGCCTCATCGAACGGCCTGCCGGCGCGGGTGCCGGGCAGGTCGGTGCCGAACATGAGCGCACCGGGATTGACCGCGTGGATCCGGCGCAGCGTCTCGGCCACGTCCATGTCGACCCTGCCGAAACCGGTCGCCTTCACCCTGGCGCCGCGATCCACCAGATCGAGCAGGTAGGGCAGGCCCTCCTCGGACATGCCGAGATGGTCGATCGAGAGCGCGGGCAGCTTCGAGATCACCGGCTGTAGCGAGGCCAGCATCTGCCCGTCGATGTAGAGCTCCACGTGCCAGCCGGCCAGCTCGTGCGCGCGCAGCGCCTGCAGGGTCATCTCGGTGATGTCGGCGGCGGCGCGCTTGAGGTTGAACCGCAGGGCGCGTACACCCGCGCGGTCCAGCTCGATGATCTCGTCGTCGGTGGCGTCCAGATCCAGCCGGGTGACCCCGACCCAGCCGTCCCCGAGTTCGGCCAGCGCGGCCTTCAGGTACGACTGGTCGGATCCCTGGAACGACGCGCTGACCACCGCACCACCGCGAACATCGAAGTGCGCCATGCGCTTTCGATAGTCGGCGATGGTGTAGGGGTCAGGCAGGTAGCCTTCGTTCTCGATCAGCGGGAACCGCGGATCGATGATGTGGACGTGGGCATCGAACACTTGTACAGAATGCCTCGAGTTCGGCGGATTAGAACAGTCCAGTGGCCGTAGAACAGAAAAGCCGGTGGGTTGCAGAACGTGGCGTCCTGTCACCCACCGGCCTCTGGGAGTCCGATCCTAGACCTTGTTCGGCTCGGAGGCGCGCAGCATATCCTCGCGCTCCACGACCTTCACGCGCTCACGGCCTTCGGGCTCGCCGAGGGCGCGCTCGTGCGCGTCGAGGCGGTACCAGCCCGCCCACGTGGTGAACGGGATGCCCTTGCCCTCGAGGAACGTGGTGACCGCGTCCAGCTCGGGCTGCGGCGCCGGGGCGAAGTCCTTGGCGTCGTCGAGCAGGCAGGCGATGGTCTCGTTGGCGTCGCCCTTGGTGTGGCCGATGAGGCCGACCGGGCCGCGCTTGATCCAGCCGGTCACGTAGGTGGACGGCATGAAACGGGCCGAGCCCTCGGCGGTCTCGTCGGCGATCACGCGACCGGCCTCGTTCGGCACGGTGCCCGCCTGATCGTCGAACGGCAGCTGGGTGACGTTCTGCGACAGGTAGCCCACCGCGCGGTAGATCGCCTGCACGTCCCACTGCTTGAACTCGCCAGTGCCCTTGACGTTGCCGGTGCCGTCGAGCTGGGTGCGCTCGGTCTTGAGCCCGACGACCTTGCCGTCTTCGCCGATGATCTCGGCCGGGGATTCGAAGAAGTGCAGGAACAGCTTGTGCGGGCGGCCGCCGTGATCGCGGATGGCCCACTGCTCCAAGGTGTTGGCGACCATGTCGACCTGCTTGGAGTTACGGCGCGCGGCCTCGGAGCCCTCGTCGTAGTCGATGTCCTCGGGGTTGACGATGACCTCGATCGTCGGCGAGTGATCCAGTTCGCGCAGTTCCAAAGGCGTGAACTTGGCTTGGGCCGGGCCACGACGTCCGAAGACGTGGACCTCGACGGCCTTGTTCTCCTTGAGCCCCTTGTAGACGTTCGGCGGGATCTCGGTCGGCAGCAGTTCGTCACCGGTCTTGGCCAGCACGCGCGCCACATCGAGGGCGACGTTGCCGACGCCGAGGACGGCGACCTTCTCCGCGTCCAGCGGCCACGAGCGCGGCACGTCCGGGTGTCCGTCGTACCAGGACACGAAGTCGGCGGCACCGTAGGAGCCGTCGAGGTCGATGCCAGGGATCGGCAGGGCCCGGTCGGCGTTGGCGCCGGTGGAGAAGATCACCGCGTCGTAGAACTGGCGCAGATCATCCAGGGTGATGTCGGTGCCGTAGTCGATGTTGCCGAGCAGCCGCACCTGGTCCTTGTCGAGGACCTTGTGCAGGGCGGTGATGATGCCCTTGATGCGCGGGTGGTCGGGCGCGACGCCGTAGCGGATCAGGCCGAAGGGCGCGGGCATGCGCTCGTAGAGGTCGATGCTCACGTCGGCATCGGACTTCATCAAGGCGTCGGCGGCGTAGATACCGGCCGGTCCTGCGCCCACGATCGCAATGCGGAGCGGGCGGGTCGCTGCACTCTGTTCGGTCATTTTCTACGCGCACCCTTTGGTCGAGAACTGTTGACGGCGTCAATTTAGCTTAGGCTAAGTTGGCGATCCGGCGGCTGGCAGCTGCCTTCGACGTCGGCAGCAGGCCGCATTCGAAGGCGATTCTATCTGCGGCGTTGTGGCCACCCGGCGCGCGGTGCGGTTGCCCGCGCCCGGTCTGTCAGGATTACAGCATGAACGAGGAACAATCAGGCTCGGAAGACCAGCCCATCGTGGTGGATCAGACCGACAAGCGTTCCGTCGTCCCGTTCGTAGCGGCCGCGGTGATCGCGGTGGTCGTGCTCATCGGCATCGTGCTCGGTGGGCTGCTCTCACCCGCTGAGAAAAATGTCACAGAGGCCGACCGGCTCACGGCCGCCGTCTCCAACTATATCGACGCGCGCTCGCGCAGTGAGCTGCGTCCGCCGCCCGGTGTCGCGTGCCCCGGCTTCGACGAGGAGAAATCCGGCCTCTCCGAACGGCTCGGCGGCCCGAAATCGGCCGTGACGATCGACAAGAAGGGTTTCGACAAGGCGACCGTCAACGGCGACCGCGCCAAGATCGACGCCACCGTGCAGATCGGCGACACGTCGTCCACCAGCACCTGGAACCTGACCCGGGTCGACGGCGCCTGGCTGGTCTGCACACCATGAACCGTTTGACACGGTGACCTGTGCCGGGGCAATCTCAGTTCGCAAGGTCATGAGTACCAGTACCAAGCCCCGGCTCGCTGGTCGGCAACCCTCCTCCGCGGTGGGGTGCTCCGGGTGACGACCTGGCCGTGCGCCGGACAACCGCCACGGCAAGAGCGGATTCACGCAGGAGGTTTCGACATGACTTACGCCGGCGACATCACCCCTGAGAAGGCGTGGGAGATCCTGACCGAGCATCCGGGCGCGGTGCTGGTCGACGTGCGCACCGAAGGTGAGTGGGCACACATCGGCATCCCCGACACCAGCTCCATCGAGCGCCCGGCCCACTTCATCGAGTGGGTCGACGGCACCGGAACCCGCAACCCGAACTTCGGCGCCGAGCTAGAGCAGGCGCTGGCCGGGCGGCCGGACGACGCGCCCGTGGTGTTCCTGTGTCGCTCCGGTCAGCGCTCCATCGGCGCCGCGACCGTGGCGACCGCGGCGGGCATCGCCCCGTCCTACAACGTGCTCGACGGTTTCGAGGGCGGCCCCGACGCGTTCGGGCAGCGCGGCAGCACCGGCTGGCGCGCGGTCGGCCTGCCGTGGCGTCAGGCATAAGGAGAAACGCATGATCACCGGTGGTTCGTTCGACAAGCCACTGCCCGAGGGCGTCGGCCCGGCCACCCTCGGTGTCCGCGGCGGCCTGCGCCGCTCCGGCTTCGAGGAGACCTCCGAGGCGCTGTACCTGACCTCGGGATTCGTCTACGAGAGCGCCGAGGCCGCCGAGGCCTCGTTCACCGGCGAGGTCGAGCACTTCGTCTACTCCCGCTACGGCAACCCGACCGTGGCGATGTTCGAGGAGCGCATCCGGCTGCTCGACGGCGCCGAGGCCGCGTTCGCGACCGCCTCCGGCATGTCCGCGGTGTTCACCGCGCTCGGCGCGCTGCTGAAGGCGGGCGATCGCCTCGTCGCCGCGCGCAGCCTGTTCGGCTCGTGCTTCGTGGTGTGCAACGAGATCCTGCCGCGCTGGGGTGTCGAGACCGTCTTCGTCGACGGTGACGACCTCGAGCAGTGGGAGCAGGCGCTCTCGGTGCCCACCCAGGCCGTGTTCTTCGAGACCCCGGCCAACCCGATGCAGACCCTTGTCGACGTCCGCAAGGTCACCGAGCTCGCGCACGCCGCGGGCGCGAAGGTGGTGCTGGACAACGTCTTCGCCACCCCGCTGCTACAGCGCGGCTTCGAACTCGGCGCCGACGTGGTCGTCTACTCCGGCACCAAGCACATCGACGGTCAGGGCCGCGTCCTCGGCGGCGCCATCCTCGGCTCCAAGGACTACATCGACGGCCCCGTCAAGAACCTGATGCGCCACACCGGCCCCGCCCTGAGCCCGTTCAACGCCTGGACCCTGCTCAAGGGCCTGGAGACGATGCCGCTGCGCGTGCGCCAGTCCACCGAATCGGCACTGAAGGTCGCCCAGTTCCTGGAGACCAGCAAGTCGGTCAACTGGGTGAAGTACCCCTTCCTGGAATCCCACCCCCAACACGCCCTCGCCACCTCCCAGATGTCCGGCGGCGGCACCGTCGTCACCTTCGAACTGGCAGGTGACGACGGCAAGAAGCGCGCCTTCGAGGTCCTGAACCGCCTCCGCATCATCGACATCTCCAACAACCTCGGCGACGCGAAGACGCTGATCACCCACCCCGCCACGACAACCCACCGCGCGATGGGCCCGGAAGGCCGAGCCTCCATCGGCCTCTCCGACGGCGTAGTCCGCATCTCGGTAGGCCTCGAAGACATCGAAGACCTCCTCGGCGACCTCGACCACGCCCTGAGCTGATACCGATAGGAATCGGCCCTGGACCGGATAGTCCAGGGCCGATTCCTGTTTCGGTGCTCACGGGCCTACCGGACAGGGTCGTAGACCGGGAACCCGAGGTGCTCGGCGACGGTTGCCATGTTCTTGTCGTGGGTCACCACGGTGAGATCTTCCAGACCACTGCGCAGTGCCGAGGCCAAGTGGATGGCATCGAGGGTCCGGATGTGCGAAATGATCGCTTCCGCCTCATTGAGCACGGCGTGATCGACCGGGATGATGTCGATGTAGTCGAGGATCCGGTCCCGGTCGAGGACCGGCAGCGACTCACGTCGCAGCACACGGGTGATCTCCGTGCGCAGCAACCGAGACGAGATCACCCGTGTGGCATCGCTGTCTGCAGAGTTGTCGAACCACTGCGCGGCCTCCGGTGAGTGCCCGAGAATGATCCTGACCGCAACCGAGGTGTCGAGGTAGAACGACTTCACCATTCACCCTTCTCGGATTCGAGCAACTCGTCGATCGAGGTTGCCGTTCTGAGCTCATGGCGGGGGATAGCGCTGGTGTTGGGCCGTCCGGCGACTTTGCGCGGAATGATCTGGGTCGAGGAGACAGCGGGCACGATGAAGCCGACCCGGTGGTTGTGCCGGGTCAGCTCGTAGACCTCGCCCGACTCGACGTCGGCGACCATGGCCGACGGGTTCTGTCGCAGCTCACCAACACTGATTGACTTCACGTCGCCAGTATAGGGCGCAATTGTCTACCAATGTCTACATCGGTCGTTGGCCGAGGCGCTCGTAGGTAGTCCTCGGCTTCACGAGGGCCTTGCAGCGTCGAGTGTCGCGATCACCTCGTCGATCTTGTTGACGACGAAGAATTCGGTGCCCGCGTCGGTGTCGATGCGCAGGCGGGTCCGGAGGCCGCCGCTGAACACGCCGCCGTCCGGGCTTTGCTGCCCGACGGCGCGCAGCTGGGCCAGTGGAGTTTCCCAGCGCTTGCCGCCGGTGATCGCGTCGACGTGGGTGGGCACGAAGAGGAGACGGGTCTCGGTCAGGTAGAGGCAGCCGCCGACAGCTCGACTGCCCTGTGTTCGATTGGCGAGCTTGCGCCAGACGACGTTCTCGGATGCGCCCAGTGCGGGGCTACCGATCCACAATCCCATCAGTCATTCCTTGTTTCGATCTCGGAGTTCGTCGCAGTGAATCGGCGGCCGGCCGGGCACGCGTTAATAGCGCCCGGCCAGGAAGCGGATCAGACTTTGTCGGCCTCGCCGTTCGACAGGGCCTTCTGCAGGGAGTTGAAGACGGTCAGACCCTGGCCGACCATCCCGTTGACCAGCTCGCCGACGCCGTCGGGGCCGTTGAGGACGGTGAGGTTGGCTCCCGCGAGGCCGTTGGAGGCCTGTTTGACGATTTCGGGAAGCTGTTCGATGAGCAGCTGGTCGAGGGCGATGCGGTTGTTGGAGGCGGCGGCTTCGGCTTGGATTCGGGTGCGGTCGGCTTCGGCCTCGGCGAGGATACGGACGCGTTCCGCTTCGGCCAGTGCGGGTTTCACGACTTCGGCCTGGAGTTCCTGCTCGCGCAGTTCGGCGTTCTTGCGGGCCTGCTCGGCCTGGGCGGTGAGGACCGCCTGGCGGGCGATGGCGTCGGCGAGCGGACCTGCCTGGGCCGCTTCGGCATTGGCCTTGTCGATGTCGCGCTGATACTGCGCCTTGAGGATCGAGGTCTCGCGCTCGTATTCGGCACGGCGGCGCAGGGATTCCTGTTCGGCCTCGGCGGCGCGCTGGGCGGCCTGGGCCTGGGCGATCTGGGCGTCGCGCTGCACGGCCGCATTGTGCGGCGCCGCAAGGGCATTGATGTAGCCGAGGTTGCCGTCGTCGATGGACTGGATCTGGAACGAGTCGACCCACAGGCCGATATTGCTCATCTCCACCTTGGAGGCGATCAGCACCTCGTCGGCCAGCTTCTGGCGCTCGCGGATGATCTCCTCGACCGTCATCGAGCCGACGATCGAGCGCAGGTGGCCGGAGAAGATGCGGCCGGTGAGTACCGACATCTCCTGCTCCTGCTCGGACAGGAAGCGTTGTGCCGCATTGACGATCGACTGGGTGTCGTTGGCGACCTTGAACGCGATCACCGCGCGCACGTCGAGCTGGATGGCCTGCTTGGTGACGCAGCGCTCCCTGATCTCGGACTCGAACATCGCCAGCGAGAGGTAGCGGACCTTGCGGAACAGCGGCACCACCCAGGTGCCACGGCCGATGACCACCTTGAACGGCGAGTTGTCCTTGGTCTTGGCACCGCTGACCAGCATGGCTTCGTCGGGATCGGGAACGTGATAGCCCAGCATGTTCATTTCTCCTCTATGAGCGGAATCCAGGCGACGACATCGACCAGGCGACCCGGATGGACCGCGACGATCAGCACGGTCGAGCCTGCGGCGATCGGTTCGTCGGCGCGGGCGAGGTAGGTCTCGGTGCCCCCGCGGATCGCGACGAGGACCTCGCCCAGCGCGCCTGCCGCCCGGATCGGTGACGTGAGGGTTCCCGTCAGGCCGTGCACGGGGTCGATCATCGCGCTGAGTCTCCTTGTCTCGCACCGAATGACGTCAGCGTACGACGCGCGCCCTGCCGGCGGGTTGCGATTTTCTTATTGACAGCATTCTGTCAAATATGACAGGATGCTGTCATGTCGATCTCAACAGTTCACGTAGCCGTCTACGACACCCTCGCCGACTGGGAGGTGGGCGCCGCCACCGCGCACATCGCCAACGGCAACTGGCATCGCGAGCCGGGAAAGTTCCAGGTGAAGACGGTCGGGCTGAGCGCCGAGCCGATCACCACGATGGGCAGGATGCGGGTGACGCCCGACCTGGCGGTCGCCGATCTCGACCCCGCCGACAGCGCGATGCTGATCCTGCCCGGCGCCGACCTGTGGGCGGGTGACGAGCTGATTCCGTTCGCGCACAAGGCAAGGCAGTTCGTCGAGGCGGGCGTGCCGATCGCCGCGATCTGCGGCGCCACCTTCGGGCTGGCGCGGGAAGGGCTGCTCGACGACCGCGCGCATACCTCCAATGCGGCCGAATACCTCGTCTACAGCGGATATTCGGGTGCGGATCGCTATGTGGAGGCGCCCGCCGTCACCGATCGCGATGTCATCACCGCCGACGCCATGTCCCCGTTCGAGTTCGCGCGGGAGGTCTTCGCCCGCCTCGACCTGTACGAACCGCGCGTCCTCGACGCCTGGTACCAGTTGTACGCACAGAAGGACCCGGCCGGGTACGCCGTACTCGCCGACTACGAAGGGAGCCTCGCCGGTTGAACGAGGAACAAGACTTACTCGACGGCGCCGCGCTCACCGTCTACCGGCTCAACGGCCAATTCCTCACCATCGGTGACGGATTGGCCGCCCCTGCCGGGATCTCGGTCGCCTGGTGGCAGGTGATGGCGGCCGTGCAGGAACAGCCGCTGCCGGTCGCCGGGATCGCCCGCGCCATGGGCATCACCAGGCAGAGCGTGCAGCGGGTGGCCGACCTGCTCGTCGCCAAGGGGATGTGCGAATACCGCCCCAACCCGGCGCACAAGCGGGCCAAGCTGGTGGCGATCACCGCGGCCGGTGAGGCGGCCATCCGGCGCATCGATCCGCAGCACGCGGTGATGGCGCGGCGGCTGGCCGATGCGCTCGGACCGGCGGCGTTCGCCGAGACCGTCGCGGTGCTGACGCGCCTGTCCGCCGCCCTCGAAACGATCATCGCCGCCGACGAGCCGGCTAGCTGAACATCGCGACACACCAGCGGTCGAAGTCGTGCAGATTCTTGCCCTGCTCCAGCCGCGGCCAGTACTGCTCCTGCGCCAGGACGAGGAAGCGGTCGCGGCGACTGTCGGTGAACGCGTGCGCCTTCCAGAACTGGACCGGGTTGGCGGTGTCGGGAGTCTGCCAGCTGTAGGCGTTGTACGTCAGGAAGCTCTTCTTGTTGGGTGGCAGGTGCTCGATCGCCTTGGCGACGTCGGACTGCTCTGAGTAGGCCAGCACGACGTAGGTCGGTTTGCCGACATGACCCCAGCAGTCCCAGGCATCGGTCCAGTTGCCGAGCAGGAGGGTGTCCTTCTTCGGCGCGCGCAGCGTGCCGCCGGACTCGTGCCAGCAGATCTGGCCGTCGTACCCGGCCCCGGACAACGACCCGTCGGGCTTGACCAGCGCGGGGAACACCTCGGCCATCTCGTCCGCGCTGGTGCCGCTGTTGTCCACGTAGACGACCGCGGCGATCACGAGCAGGACGACGGCCGCGATCGCGCCGAGCAGACCGAAGATCCAGCCGTTCCCCGACGACCGGCGCGGTGGCACACCGTAGGGCGGGCGCATCGGCATCTGTTGCCTCGGCGGCATGGCGTATCCGCCGTTGGGCGGGTAGCCGGGACTCGGCTGATAGCCGGGGTAGCTGGGCTGATAGCCGGGCATGCCGTGGGGCGGGGCCCCGGTCCCTGCGTGTCCCGCCGATTCGCCGGGCGCCGACCACCACTCCCCGTTGCCTTGCACATTTCCCCCTTGGGTACTTCCAGCGCTGGTCACCCTACCAAGGTGGGCTGCGGTGCCGATGGGTGTCGGCCCGCCGCGGAGACCATCGTGTGATGTGGACTTGCTATGGTTTCGATCTAGCAAACGCGCAGCGTTTCGCCCAAAGAGATAGCCGCGTCCAACGGAACGGATCGGATATGTCACGAGCAATCGCAGCAGTAGGCGCAGTACTGGCAGCACTCGGCGTGACGATGGCCGGGCAGATCGGGACGGCGAACGCCGCGGATCCAGCCGTCCTCGGTGGCGGTTCCGGCATCGGCGTGAACGACGCCATCTGCACGCTCACCACGATCGGGCACGATTCCGGCGGTCGGCTGGTCGGGCTCACCGCCGCGCACTGCGGTCCCCTCGGCGCCGACATCACGGCCGAGGCCAATTCCGGCGCCGGCGTCGTCGGCGAGATCGCCCACCTCAACGAAGATATGGACTACGCCGTGATCGCCTTCGACCCGGCCATGGTCGTTCCGGTGAACCGCGTCGGCAACACCACGATCACCGGGATGGGCGGACCAGCGCAGTTCCCCGACATCGCCTGCAAAGAAGGCAGGACCACCGGCCACACCTGTGGCATCACCTGGGGTGACCCGCTGCAATCCAACGTCGCGACCGTGACGCAGATCTGTGTCATCTCCGGTGACTCGGGCGGCCCTGTCGTGGTCGGCACCACCCTGGTCGGCATGGTCAACGGGTACATGTACGTGCCGTGCATCGGACCGGAGGTCGGCATGAACATGACCAGCATCCTCGGCGACATCGACGCGCACGGTGGCGTCGGAGCGGGGTTCCGCCCGATCTAGTCGGCGACGCCGGGCTTGCGATCGGCCAGCACGCCACTGGCGAGGGCGCGCTCGACCAGCTCGACTCGCTTCTGGTTCTGTGGGAAGTCGTCGACCTGGAACGTTCGGCACAGTGCCCGAAGGTGGGTCTTCACGGTGGCGATGCTCAGGCACAGGTCCTGCGCGATCCGGCCGTTCGAGGCCGGGTAGCAATGCGTGATCTCACCATCGCGGGACCCGCACAGTGCCTCCAGAACGAGGTATTGAGCATCGGTGAGCGAACTCCGTGATACCCGCAGAACGGGCGTCGTCGGCACCTCTTCGGCGGGAATCCGGCCGCCCTCGTTGAACGTGAACACCGTTTGCCCGACCTTGAGGGTGTCGCCGGATTCGAGCGTCCGGCGCCCCCCGATGCGCTCGCCATTGACGAATGTCCCATTTGTCGACATGCCGTCGTCGACGACCACCCAGCAGTCACAGATCTGCTCGATGACGGCGTGCAGCCGAGACACTGTCGAATCGTCGGAAACCACGATGTCGGCGGCATCCGAGCGCCCGATGGAAACGGTGCCCCCGTAGCGATCAAGGCGGTATTCGCGGCGATTCCCATTCCCGAACGCCGAGGTCAGCGTGCAGATACCGGGTGGTCGCGGCCACACATGCCAGTCCACGGCCGTGCTCACGTTGTTCCCCAGTGCCCGCGCGCCGCTCGATCTGGCCATGACCTGCCCTCATTCTGCTGCGATGAATCCAGTGTGCCGCGTCGCGGTAACGATCACATGAGTAGTCGACCACTCGAATGCGCCGCCGCGAGGGATGAGGGTTTTCAGCCCTGGGGAGGATAGTGGCCCCGCGTGTCCCCGACGCAGAATCGATGCATGGAATCACGCCAGCCGTGAGGCCGTGTCGCACGCGCGGAACGGCCTCCGACGTCAGTTGATGGAGGTTCGTCATGAGTGGAAAGTTCCGGGCGGCGGCAGCAGCCTTTGCGATTGCGCCGATGATCGCCTTGGGTTCGGGCATGGCCACCGCCGAACCGGCACCGGCACCGGCACCGATATCGTCCCCGGTTCCCGTTGATCAGGTCCAGCCAGTCGGAATGATGCTCACCTTCCCGTGGAATTTCGTGGTGTGCCTTCCTTGGTTAGGCACCGGTATCGCTTTCTACTTCGGGTGCGTGGTGTGAGCCCCGGGCTCGGGTAGCTGCACAGCACGAAGCCCACGCCGACCGGTCGGCGTGGGCTTCGTGCTGTGCGTGGTCAGCTCTGGAGGGCGACCTCGATCTCCAGGGTGAGGGTGATCTTGTCGCCGATGACGGCGCCGCCGTCGGGGAGCGGCATGTCGATGTCGAGGCCGAAGTCGCGGCGGGAGACCACGGTCTTGGCTTCGAAGCCGGCGACCGGGCCGTTGCCCATGCCCGGGTTGACGCCGAGGAACTCGACCTCGAGCGAGACCGGCTTGGTGTTGCCGCGCACGGTGAATTCGCCGTCGACGACGAAATCGCTGCCATCGCCGCGGAATCCGGTGGACTTGAAGGTCATCACGGGGAACTGTTCGGCGTGGAAGAAGTCGGCGGTGCGCAGGTGGCCGTCGCGCTGGGCGTTGTCGGTGGTGAGGGAGTCGACGCGGATCTCGGCGTGCGCGGAGACGGTGCCGTCTTCGCCGATGACGAGGGCGCCGTCGAAGTCGGTGAAGCGGCCGCGGACCTTGCTCACCATCAGGTGGCGTACGGAGAAGCCGACGGTGGAGTGGGTGGGGTCGATGGCCCAGGTGCCTGCGGTGAGGCCGGTGGCGAGTGCGGTGGTCATGTGAACTCCTTGTGGGGGTTGGTCTAGCGGGTCAGGTTGGCCGCGAGCAGATCCGCGAACGGGGTCGGCTCGTCGTACGGGTCGGCAGGTCCGGTGGCGGGCTTGCCGAGGACTTGGGCAGCGAATTCGCCTGCTGCGCGGTCGATCCGGGCATTGAGCGCCTGGTCGGCGCCGTGGGCACCCCAGTCCGGCGATGCGGCGTACACGGCGGTGGGTACGACGATCGAGCGCAGGTAGGCGAACAGCGGACGCACCGCGTGCTCGAGCGCCAGCGAATGGCGTTCGGTGCCGCCGGTGGCGCCGGCCAGGACCGGCTTGCCCGCGAGCGAATCCGGCTCGAGCACATCGAAGAACGTCTTGAACAGGCCGCTGTAGGAGGCGCTGAAGATCGGTGTCACCGCGATCATGC
Source organism: Nocardia sp. NPDC055053 (assembly GCF_053608285.1). NCBI lineage: Bacteria > Bacillati > Actinomycetota > Actinomycetes > Mycobacteriales > Nocardiaceae > Nocardia > Nocardia sp. NPDC055053. Next base: position 12,531 of record NZ_JBSGVD010000028.1, read on the forward strand.
CGTCGGCGCCGACGACCTGATCGATCGCGGTCCGCAGCGACGGTGCCGGGAACCCGGTGAGCAGGTTGTCGGCCAGGTCGCGGGCGTGATCGCGCAGGTCGACGAAGTCCAGTTCGACCTCGGCGCCCGCCGCGCGCAGCTCCCGTGCGGTGGCCGTGGCCAGCCGGTCGGCCAGCAGTCGCGTCGACGAGGGCTGCGACAGCCCGGCCGACACCACCGCGATCCGAGTGGTCATGCGGTCACCTCCGTCGCGGCCTTGGCGGCGAGCAGCGCGGCGTGGGTCGGCGCGTCCGGCACGTGCGCGGGCCGTCGGGCCGCGAACTCCTTGCGCAGCACCGGAATTACCTCCTCGCCGAGCAGGTCGAGCTGTTCGAGCACCGTCTTCAACGGCAGGCCCGCGTGGTCGACGAGAAACAGCTGGCGCTGGTAATCACCGAAGTGCTCGCGGAAGGTGAGCGTCTTCTCGATGACCTGCTCCGGGCTGCCGACGGTGAGCGGGGTCTGCTCGGTGAACTCCTCCAGCGACGGGCCGTGCCCGTAGACGGGCGCGTTGTCGAAGTACGGCCGGAATTCCCGGACCGCGTCCTGGGAGTTCTTGCGCAGGAACACCTGTCCGCCGAGGCCGACGATGGCTTGGTCGGCGCTGCCATGTCCGTAGTGCTCGTAGCGACGCCGGTACAGGTCGATCAGCCGCTGGAAATGGTCGGTGGGCCAGAAGATGTGGTTGGCGAAGAAGCCGTCACCGTAGTACGCGGCCTGCTCGGCGATCTCCGGGCTGCGGATCGAGCCGTGCCAGACGAACGGCGGGACGTCGTCGAGCGGACGCGGCGTCGAGGTGAACGACTGCAGCGGCGTGCGGAACTTGCCCTCCCAGTCGACGACGTCCTCGCGCCAAAGCCGATGCAGCAGATGGTAGTTCTCGATGGCCAGGGGAATGCCGTCACGAATGTCCTTGCCGAACCACGGATAGACCGGCCCGGTGTTGCCGCGGCCGAGCATCAGGTCGACCCGGCCGTCGGCCAGGTGCTGGAGCATCGCGAAGTCCTCGGCGATCTTGACCGGGTCGTTCGTGGTGATCAGCGTCGTCGAGGTGGACAGCAGGATGTTGTCGGTGCGGCCCGCGATGTAGCCGAGCATGGTGGTCGGCGAGGACGGCACGAAGGGCGGATTGTGGTGCTCGCCCATCGCGAACACATCGAGACCCACTTCCTCGGCCTTCTGCGCGATCGCGACCATCGCCTTGATTCGCTCGGCCTCGGTCGGGGTGCGGCCGTTCGTTGGATCGGTGGTCACATCACCGACGGTGAAGATTCCGAACTGCACGGGCCCTCCTTTGGTTGCCATGGCAACTATAACCAGCGAAGGGTGGAACCTATTCCGGTGAGACGCGGCTCACATCGGGGGTCAGTCCACGAACGGGGTGCGGGTGCGGCTGATCAGGTCGGCGACCGAGTCGACGACCAGGGTGGGGCGGAACGGGTACTTCTCGACCGAGGCCTTGGTGGAGATGCCCGAGGTGACCAGGATCGTGCGCATGCCCGCTTCCAGGCCGGCGATCACGTCGGTGTCCATGCGGTCGCCGATCATCACGGTGGACTGCGAATGCGCGCCGATGCGACGCAGGGCCGAGCGCATCATCAGCGGGTTCGGCTTGCCGACGTAATACGGCTCCTTGCCGGTCGCACGGGTGATCAGCGCGGCGACCGAGCCGGTGGCGGGCAGCACGCCGTCGCGTGACGGCCCGGTGGCGTCGGGATTGGTCGCGATGAACTTGGCGCCACGGTCGACCAGGCGAATCGCGGTGGTGATCGCCTCGAAGGAGTAGGTGCGGGTCTCGCCGAGCACCACGTAATCGGGGTCGCTGTCGGTGAGGACGTAGCCGATCTCGTGCAGGGCGGTGGTGAGCCCGGACTCGCCGACCACATAGGCGGTGCCGTTGGGTCGCTGGTCGTCGAGGAAGGTCGCGGTGGCCAGCGCCGAGGTCCAGATGGACTCCTCGGGGATGTCGAGGCCGGTGTGGCGCAGGCGGGCTTGCAGATCGCGCGGGGTGCGGATCGAATTGTTGGTCAGGACGAGGAACGGGATCTCGTTCTCGCGCAGTTCGGCCAGGAACTCGTCGGCGCCGGGGATCAAATGATCCTCGTGCACCAGCACACCGTCCATGTCGGTCAGGTACGACAAGATCTGCTCATCCTTGGTGGTCACCAGCAAATCATCCGCTAAACACGGCGGCGGTGCGAGCCCACCGCTACCGGACAGTCGCACTCGGTGTTGGTTAGTGTCGATGCGGCAGGGGCTGCGACGAAGCGAACGACAGGAGTGGCTGAGATGGTTGATCTCAAGCTCGGATACAAGGCATCGGCAGAGCAGTTCGGGCCGCGCGAACTCGTCGAGCTGGCGGTGGCCGCCGAGGAGCACGGTCTCGACAGCGCGACCGTCAGCGATCACTTCCAGCCGTGGCGGCACAACGGCGGGCACGCGCCGTTCTCGCTGGCCTGGCTGGCCGCCGCCGGTGAGCGCACCGAGCGGATCATGCTCGGCACCTCCGTGCTGACTCCCACCTTCCGCTACAACCCGGCGGTGATCGCGCAGGCCTTCGCCACTTTCGGCTGTCTGTACCCGGGCCGGGTGATGCTCGGTGTCGGTACCGGTGAGGCGCTCAACGAGATCGCCACCGGCTACAAGGGCGAATGGCCCGATTTCAAGGAGCGTTTCGCCCGGCTGCGTGAGTCGGTGAACCTGATGCGTGAGCTGTGGACCGGTGATCGCGTCGATTTCGAGGGCGAGTACTACCACACCGTCGGCGCCTCCATCTATGACGTGCCCAAGGGCGGCATCCCCGTCTACATCGCCGCGGGCGGCCCGGTCGTCGCCAGGTACGCGGGCCGCGCCGGTGACGGTTTCATCTGCACCTCCGGCAAGGGCATGGACCTCTACACCGAGAAGTTGCTGCCCGCCGTCGCCGAGGGCGCGGCCAAGGCCGACCGCGACCTGGCCGCGATCGACAAGATGATCGAGATCAAGATCTCCTACGACACCGATCCCGAACTGGCGCTGCAGAACACGCGCTTCTGGGCGCCGCTGTCGCTGACGGCCGAGCAGAAGCACGACATCAGCGATCCGATCGAGATGGAGGCGGCCGCCGACGCGCTGCCGATCGAGCAGGTCGCCAAGCGGTGGATCGTGGCCAGCGATCCGGACGAGGCCGTCGCCCAGATCAAGCCTTACCTGGACGCGGGTCTCAACCACCTGGTCTTCCACGCGCCCGGCCACGACCAGTTGCGTTTCCTCGATCTGTTCAAGCGGGATCTGGCCCCGCGGCTGCGCGCCCTCGGCTGACCGCGAACGAGCAGGCGGGGTCGCCGGATTCGGCGGCGAGCGCGTCGACGAGCTGAGCGGCCAGTTGCCGCCGGATCGCGGCGAGCCGCTCGGCCGCCGCGTCCACCTCGTCGAGTTTGCGGCGTAGTTCCTCGACGGAGTCGGGACAACCATCGCCCGACCCGTCGCCCGCGCGCAGGCAGGCGACGAACGGATGCATGTCGGCCAGCTCGAACCCGACAGTGCGCAGCGCGTGGATCTTGTGCACGACGCGCAGTTCGACCTCGTCGTAGATCCGGTAGCCCTTGGCGTCGCGCCGCGGCGCGACCAGCCCGTGCTGCTCGTAGTAGCGCAGCGCGCGGGCACTGGACCCGGTACGTTCGGCCAGTTCGCCGATCAGCATGCGACCTCCTCTATGACCGTCGCCGTCAAGGTAGACCTTGCCGTCGGTGTCAAGGCAAGAACGCCGCGCGGGCGCTCGCTATGCCCGGCGCAGGGCGAACATGCGCAGGTCGCGTGTGGTGCGGTCGCGGTAGGCGGCGTAGGCGCCGGTGATCTCGATGAACCGGGCGAACAGCGCGTCCTTGTCCGCGTCGGGCACCGGGGTGGCGACGACGGGGATGCGCTCGCCCGCGATGGCGACGGTGGCCGACGGGTCGGCGAGCAGATTCCCCGTCCACGCCGGGTGGTGGTCCTGGCCGAAGTTGGAACCGACCACATACAGGGTGTCGCCGTCGTGGACGTAGAGCAGCGGCTGGGTGCGCGCGACACCGGATTTGCGGCCGGTGGTGGTCAGCAGGATCACCGGGGCGCCGATCGGGCCGAGCACGGTGTACTTGGCGTCGGTGCGCTCGAGCAGGGCCCGGTCCAGCGGCGTCACCGTGCGGATCAGCCAGGATCCCGGCTTCGTCGCCGCGAAACGATTGGCTGCGCGGGACAGGAGATTGGTGCGTGAACCCCACTGCCGATCCGGGAACTGCGTTGTCATGGGCCGGACTATAACGTGGCCGATCACGCCACACCGAACTCCGGAATCGCCGTCGATTAACTAAGCTCGCGACCATGGTCGAACATGCCCCGTCCACCGTGTACATCGCCTCACCCGAGGGTGACACCGGAAAATCCACGGTGGCGCTCGGCGTTCTCCAGATGTTGTGCGCCACCACGGCCAGGGTCGGGGTGTTCCGCCCGATCACCCGCTCGGCCGCCGAGCCCGACTACATCCTGGAACTGCTGCTCGAGCACAGCACCGCCGACATCGGTTACGACCAGGCCATCGGCGTCACCTACGAAGACGTGCACCGCGACCCCGACGCCGCGATCAGCGAGATCGTGATGCGATTCCACGACGTCGCCAAGGCCTGCGACGCGGTGGTGATCGTCGGCAGCGACTACACCGACGTCGTCAGCCCGAGCGAGCTGCGCTACAACGCCCGCATCGCGGTGAACCTCGGCGCGCCGGTGCTGCTGGTGGTGCGCGGCGCCGACCGCACGCCCGCCGAGGTCAAGCAGCTGGTTGAGCTGTGCTCGACCGAGCTGGCCGCCGAGCACGCCCAGCTCGTCGCGGTCGTCGTCAACCGGTGCGCGCCGGACGAGACCGACGAGATCTGTTCCAGCCTGGACCGTTTCGACGTTCCGTCGTGGACGCTGCCCGAGGTGCCGTTGCTGATGGCGCCGACCATGGGCGAGCTGTGCGGCGCCATCGGCGGCGAAATCTACAGCGGCGACCCGGAACTGCTGCAGCGCGAGGCGCTCCGGATCATGGTCGGCGGCATGACCGCCGAGCACATCCTGGAACGACTCTCCGACGGTGTTGTCGTGATCGCGCCGGGCGACCGCTCGGACGTCCTGCTCAGCGTGGTGAATGCCCATGAGGCCGAGGGCTTTCCGTCGCTGGCCGGCATCATCATGAACGGCGGCATCCGTCCGCATCCGGCGATCGCGCGCCTGATGGAGGGCCTGCACCCGAAGTTACCGATCCTCACCACCGAGCTCGGCACCTACGACACCGCCAGCGCCGTGCACCGCACGCGCGGCCGGATGTGGGCGGGCAGCCCGCTCAAGGTCGACACCGCGCTGGCGCTGATGGAGGAGCGGGTCGACGCGCCCGAGCTGCTCAAACGCATCCAGGTGCCGCCGTCGCACGTGGTCACCCCGCAGATGTTCGAGTACCAGCTGATCGATCGGGCTCGCGCCGATCGCAAGCGAATCGTGCTGCCCGAGGGCGACGACGACCGCATCCTGCGCGCCGCGGGCCGGGTGCTGCAGCGCAAGATCGCCGACCTCACCATCCTCGGCGACGAGACCGCCGTGCGGGCGCGCGCCGCCGAACTCGGTGTCGACATCGCCGCCGCGCAGGTGCTCGATCCGCGCAGCTCCGGCTACCTCGACGAATTCGCCGCCGAGTACACCGAATTGCGCAAGCACAAGGGCATGACGCTGGAGCGGGCCCGCGAAACCATGGCCGACATCTCGTATTTCGGCACGATGATGGTCTTCAAGGGGATCGCCGACGGCATGGTCTCCGGTGCCGCGCACACCACCGCGCACACGATCCGGCCCTCGTTCGAGATCATCAAGACCGTGCCGGGCGTCTCGACGGTGTCGAGCGTGTTCCTGATGTGCCTGGCCGATCGGGTGCTCGCCTACGGCGACTGCGCGGTGGTGCCGGACCCGACCTCCGAGCAGCTCGCTGATATCGCGGTGTCCTCGGCGGAGACCGCGGCCCGCTTCGGCATCGATCCGCGGGTGGCGATGCTGTCGTACTCCACCGGCGCTTCGGGCACCGGCGCCGATGTCGACAAGGTCCGCGCCGCAACGGTATTGGTGCGTGAGCGCGCGCCGCAGCTGCCGGTGGAAGGCCCGATCCAGTACGACGCGGCGATCGAGCCAGCCGTGGCCAGCGCCAAACTGCCGGATTCGGAGGTGGCAGGCCGGGCGACGGTGTTCGTCTTCCCCGACCTCAATACCGGCAACAACACCTACAAGGCTGTGCAGCGCAGCGCGGGCGCGGTCGCGATCGGCCCGGTGCTACAGGGTCTGCGCAAGCCGGTCAACGACCTGTCGCGTGGCGCGCTGGTGGCCGACATCGTCAACACGGTGGCCATCACCGCCATCCAGGCTCAGGGAGAAGACGCGTGAGCGACTTGGTGCTGGTGCTGAACTGCGGCTCCTCCTCGATCAAATATCAACTGCTGCACGCCGACTCGGCGCAGGTGCTGGCTTCCGGGCTGGTCGAGAAGATCGGCGAGACACACGGCGGCCGGATCGTGCACGAGTGCGGTGACCGAAAGCTGGTGCACGAGGGGACGATCGCGGATCACCGGGCCGGACTGCGGCAGGTGTTCGAGATGTTCCGCGAGACGGGCATCGACCTGACCACGATCGGGATCGGCGCCGTCGGGCACCGGGTGGTGCACGGCGGCGAGGTGTTCTGGCAGCCGACGCTCATCACCGACGAGGTCGTGCGCACCATCGACGAGCTGTCGGTCCTCGCGCCGCTGCACAATCCGGCCAATGTGATCGGCATCGAGTCGACCAGGGAACTGCTGCCCGGAATCCCCGAGGTCGCAGTATTCGACACCGCCTTCTTCCATACCCTCCCCGAGGCCGCCAAGACCTACGCGATCGACGCGAAAGTGGCTGCCGCGCACGGTATCCGCAAGTACGGCTTCCACGGCACCTCGCACCAGTACGTGTCGGAGAAGGCCGCGGAATTCCTGGGCAGGCCCACCGAGGAGCTCAACCAGGTCATCTTCCACCTCGGCAACGGCGCGTCGGCCTCGGCCGTAGCCGGTGGCGTCGCGGTCGACACCACCATGGGCATGACCCCACTCGAGGGCCTGGTGATGGGGACGCGACCGGGCGACCTCGACCCCGGCATCATGCCGCACCTGATGAACGTCGCCGGGCTCGATCTGCCCGCCGTCGAGCAGCTGCTCAACCGCAATTCCGGAATCAAGGGCCTGTCCGGCGTCAACGACTTCCGCGAGCTACAGCAGCTCATCGACAACGGCGACACAGCAGCGAAACTGGCCTACGACGTCTACATCCACCGCCTGCGCCGCTACCTCGGCGCCTACCTGGTCGAACTCGGCAGTGTCGACAGCATCGTCTTCACCGCGGGCGTCGGCGAGAACAGCGCGTCCGTGCGCGCCGACGCCCTGGCCGGACTCCAGAACCTTGGCATCGAGGTCGACCAGGTCCGCAACGAGACGAGAACCCCCGGCATCCGCGCGATCTCGCCGGAGTTCGCGCCGGTGACGGTACTGGTGGTGCCGACCAACGAGGAACTGGCGATCGCCCGCGCCGCGCACAAGCTGGTCACCGCTTAGAACCAGGACTTCGCGCGCAGGGAGTTGGCGAGGTCGACCAGGGCGTAGCGATGGGTTCGGTCCGGGGCGTTGCGGGCGAGGGCGCGGAGGCCGGATTCGGTGCCGTCGCGGAGGTCTCGTTCGTCGAAGGGGCGGCCGAAGAGTTTGGCGTCCTTGCGTTTCGGGGTGTTGCCTGCTTGCAGCCAGGCCAGCGCGGTGCCCTGGACCAGGGTGCGCATGAGGGTCGCGCGGTGCTCGCCCGGTGGGATGGACTGGGCTCGGGAGGCGGCCAGGCGCAGGGTCTGTTCGTCGAGGTCGGCGACGGGGGCGCTGGTGAGCAGCAACAGGATCGCGGTGGTCTGGGCGGTGGTGAAGTGGCGGGATGCGGCGGGGACGTCGTCGAGGGCGTGGACCGCCTCGACGACTCGGTCCGCCACTGCGAGCTGTCTGGCCAGGCCGAAGGCGGCGCTCACCACGGCGCGGTCGGTGCGCCATACGGTGTCGTAATAGCGTTCGGCGAAGGAGCGCCACTGTTCGGGTGCGTCGGAAACCCAGTGCTGCAGAATGAGTTCCGCGGTGGCGGCCAGTGCCAGCTTGGGGGCGATCTCGCCGGGCAGTACCCGCAGGACCGCTTCGAAGGAGGCGAAGGCGGCCTCGTAGTCCAGTTCGAGCAGGTGTGCCTGGCCGGTGAACCAGTCTGCGCGCCAGTCGGATTCGCCTCGGCCGCGATCGAGCAGGTGCAGCACCGCCGCCGATTCACCGAGGTCGAGGCGGGCACGTACCTCGGCGAAGACCAGCTCGCCCGCGAGGGTTTCCGGTGCGTTGTCCGGGTCTGCCTCGGCGCGCTCGCGGGCGTCGTGCAGTGCTTCGAGTACGCGCTCCGGCTCCAGGTTCGCGGTCGCCGCCAGCAGCGGGGCGGACGGGTCGGCCGGATCGATCAGCGGAATCGGCAGGGCCGCGACGACATCGTGCGAATCCAGCAGTGGGGAGCGGCCGACGCCGTCGAGATAGGCGTCGGTCTGGCTGATCAGTTCCTCGGTGCCGAAGCTGGTGCGCTGTGGACTGAACACGGTGGACAGCTGGGGATGTTCGGTGCCGGTGTCGTAGGCGAGGATCTCCCGCAGCACGCCGGCCAGCTGGGCCGACATCGCCCGCGCCGACGGAAACCGCTGTGCCGGATCGGGATCGGTGGCGGTGAGCAGGAAACGGTGGAAGAACTCGTAGCGGGCCAGCAGCGGCTGGTCGGCGGGATCGGGGATGCCGTCGAGGTAGCGGCCGTGTTCGCTGGGCAGGGCCAGGGTGAGCGCGGCCAATGTCCGGCCGACCGTGTACACGTCGGAGGCTGGTGTCGGGCCGGTCCTGGCGATCTCCGGCGCCTGGAAACCCTTGGTGCCGTACAGGTTTCCATAGGCCTCGATGGTGGCGACCGCGCCGAGGTCGATCAGCTTCACCTGGTCCTCGGTGACCATCACATTGTCGGGCTTGAGGTCGTTGTAGGTCAGGCCGATCGAGTGCAGGTGGTCCAGCGCGGGCAGGATCTCCAGCACGTAGGCGATGGCCTCGGCCAGCGGCATCCGCTCGCCGGGTGGCCTGGCGTCGAGAATGTCGCGCAGGGATTGGCCGCCGACGTATTCCATGACGATGTAGCCGATGCTGGACCCGTCGGGCGCCGTGTGCTCGACGAAGTTGTGGATCTTGACGATGCTCGGATGCGCCACCTCGGCCAGGAACTGCCGCTCGGCCACCGCCACCGCCTGCGCCTCGGCGTCACCGGCGTGTAGCAAGCCCTTGAGCACCACCCAGCGGTCGCTGACATTGCGGTCGATGGCCAGATAGATCCAGCCGAGACCGCCGTGCGCGATACAGCCCTGGATCTCGTACTGCCCGGCGACCATGTCGCCCTCGTGCAGCGACGGCCGAAAATCATAGGCGGCGCCGCAGGTTTCGCACTTGCCCGCCGACGACGCGGCGCGTGCCGGGGTGGAACGACCCACCGGATTCGCGCAGCGCCAGCAGAATCGCCTGCCCTCCGACACCACCGGATCGGCCAGCACCGCCGTGCGCGGATCGGCGGGGGAGACGGTCGGGATCGGTACCAGGCCCGCGCCGAGCCTGCGGGACGGGCGCGACCTGGCGGTGCGCACGCTGCGGCCCGATCGCGCGGTGCTCGGACCGGTTTGCGGTGTGGAAGACCAGGATTCGGCTGGCGTCGCCTGGGTGCCAGGTGGTTCGGCGACCCGGTGGGCGAGCTCGGTGGCAGCCGACGCTCCGGGGCGCTGGGTTGATGGGGTGGCAGGTGGTTGCGCCGACCTTCCTGCGGCGAGCTCGGTGGCCGCGTGCGCGGGAAGGATGGGTAGCGGCTGGGTCTCGTCGTCGGCCGGTGCGGGCGGCAGCGTCCATCCGCCGGGCAGTTCGCCCTCGTCGCGCCGGGACAGCTGCGTCGGCTGCTGGTGCTCCGGATCATCCTGTGCTGGTTCGCCGTTCGGCGGTGGTGTCGTGCTCATGGCGGTCAGTCCCGGTACGTCGGTGCGGGCGGGCTCGGCGTCTCCCCGAGGGAGGCGAGCCAGCGGCGGTGGATGCGGGCCCAGGTGCCGTCGTTGCGGATGCGCTCGAGGGTGGCGTTGACGAAGCGGACCAGATCGTCGTCGCCCTTGGGGATACCGATGCCGTACGGCTCGGCGCTGATGCTCTCGCCGACCACCTCGGTGTAGGGGTCCTGCGCGGCCAGGCCCGCCAGGATCGCGTCGTCGGTGCTCACCGCGTCGACCTGGCGTTGCTGCAGCACCACCAGGCAGTCGGCCCAGGTCGGCACGGTCAGGATGGTGGCGGCCGGCTGGTCGCGGCGGATGTGGTCGAGCGAGGTGGTGCCGCGCGCGACGCACACCCGCTTGCCCGCCAGATCGGCCAGGCCGTTGATGCCCGAGTTCTTCACCGCGAGCACGCGCTGGTCGGCGCGCAGGTACACGGTGGAGAAGGCGACCCGCTCCTTGCGTTCGCAGGTGATCGTCATCGTCTTGGCGATCAGGTCGACGGTGTGGTCCTGCAGCGCCCGTTCGCGTTCTTCCGAAGCGAGACTGCGGTATTCGATCAGATCGGGGTTGCCGAGCAGGTCGCGGGCGATCTCGCGGGCGATGTCGGCGTCGAAGCCGACGATGCGCCCGGTCAGCGGATCGCGGAAGCTGAACAGATTGCTGCCTGCGTCGAGACCGACGATCAGCCTGCCGCGCGCGCGGATGGCGTCGACCGCCGGACCGCCTGAGGTGCTCGGCCGCAGGCTGGCCGTCGGGTCACCGCAGTACTTGTCGTCGGGGGTTGGCAGCGGTGTGTCGGTGCCGATCGGAATCGCCTTGGCGGGCAATGGCGGTTCGGAGTAGACGGCGCGGTCCGCAGGCGCCGGGGTGCTGTCGGAACAGCCGCCGAGCAGCGCCGCCGCCGCGAGCAGCAGCGCCGCGGTGGCGCGACCCGGCCTCACCGGTACTCCCGCAATCGCGGCCACAGGCCGAGCGCGACGCACGCTGCGGCCACGATGCCGAGGACGAACGCGCCGGGAGCCAGGAACGCCAGCACGTCGATGGCCTGGGACACCCTGTCGCGCAAGGTGTCCCGGGTGGCCGCTGACGCCTTGCCGAGGGCCCGGTCGAGCGCGTCGACCTGGGCGGTCGCGTCGGCGGCACTCGGGCCGGTGGCGACGGCGGTGGCGCCGGTGAAGTCGCCGCGGGCGAGGGTGTCGTTCATTCGCTGATGTGCCGACTGCCAGCGGGCCAGCGCGGCGCGCGCGTCGGCGACCTCGCCGCGGGCGGGCGCGTCCTCGGGGTAGCCGTCGAGCAGTTCGGTCAGCCGGGTGGTGTTGATGTCGAAGGTGCGGTCGTAGTCGCCGGTCGCGTCGCGGCGCACCAGCTTCACCATTTCCGCCGCCCTGGCCTGCTGCACCAGGATGCGGCTCTCGGCCAGCCGGGCCGCGGGGACAGCGCCCTGGTCGCGGCAGCGGATCATCGACACCGCCGACACCGAGCCCGCCGCCACGGTCCAGATCAGGGTCAGCGCCAGCGCGCCGGTGCCGATCAGTAGTCCCATATTGAATACACGCCGCGACCGGCGGGCCAGTTCGACCTGAACCCAGATCAGTGCGCCGAGAGCCAGCATCAGCAGCACGATCGCGGGCCACGGCGGCAGCACATGCCGGTTCTGCGCGGCGATGATCGCGTCGAGCCGGTGGCTCTCCAGCTCCTCGGCCATCGGCAGCAGCGTCGTCTGCATCTGATGCGAGGCCTCGCTGAGATAGGCCGCGCCGACCGGGTAGCCGTTGCGGTTGTTGGCGCGCGCGGTCTCGATCAGCCCGGTGTACACGGGCAGGCCGGTGGCGATGCCGGTGCGCAGCTTGCGGTCGGTGCCGGACGGGTCGGCGGCTTCCTCCACGGAGATGTGGCCCGCCTGCGTCACCAGCTCGGCGGCGGCCTCACCGATGGCCTGGGTATAGCGATCGCGCACGGCCGCCGGTTCCAGCCCGCCCGCCAGGAAGGCGGTGCCCGCGGCGGCGTCGGCGATCGACAGGGAGGTGTAGAGGTGATTGGCCGAGTGCGCGTCGGGTTCGGTGTCGTCGAGCAGAACGCCGAGTGCTTGCTGGCGATCGCTGACGGTCACCGAAGTCACCGCACCCGCGGTCACGCACAACACCATCAGCACCAGTCCGGCCACCATCAGCCGGCCCGGCGAGGACTGCACGAAACCACGCAGCCGCGCCGGATCGAACAGCGCACGCAGCGCCTTCACATCCGGAGCGGGTGGCCGGTCGGCGACGATCGCGGGCCGCCGCAACGGCGTGCGACCGCTCGTCACCGGCTTGGCGATGACCCTCTCCGTGCCGTGCGCACCACCCGTGGCCTGCGGCAACGGGCCGGAACGGACGGCCGCCACCTCGGTCGAGGCATCGCGATTCCCCGAGTCGACCATCGTTCACCTCCCCGTGCTGTCCGCGCACCACTTGTGGTGCGGAGTTTATTGTTGTCGTACCGGTGGCGCAGCCCCTCAGACACCCCCGAAGCGGTTGCTGCTCGGCTGCTACGGAGGAAAGAGTATTGGATGCGCGGTGACGGAGACGGCTGGTCGAACAGCCCGGGCGGAGTTCGGCACTGGGGCAAGTACGGCGCGGCGGGCCTGTTGCTGCGCGCGCCGCTGCCCCGTGGCGGTTCGGCGGTGCTGCTACAGCACCGGGCGCCGTGGAGTCATCAGGGCGGTACCTGGGCCATTCCCGGCGGCGCGCGGGATTCGCACGAGAGCGCCGAACACGCCGCGGTCAGGGAAGCCTGGGAGGAGGCGGGCATCACCGCCGACCTCCTGCGCGTGCGCGCCGAACGGCTGACGATGACCGCGCCGAGCGGGTGGACCTACACCACCGTGGTCGCCGACGCCGAGAGCCCGCTGGCCACCGTCGCCAACAAGGAGAGCTCCGAGCTGGTCTGGGTGCCCGAGGACGAGGTCACCGACCTGCCGCTGCACCCGGGTTTCGCGCTGGCCTGGATCGCCCTGCGCGCGGTGCCGGTGCGCGTCCGATTCGCGGACGCTCCCGTACCCGACCTGCCGCGCACGGTCGAGATCGCCGATCGGGGATTCTTCTGGCTGCACACCCAGCCCGGCGGACCTGGCGACGAGGTGACCATCGGCCCCGACGAGCCCGGCGAACTCGCCGCCGCGCTCACGAAGCTGCTGTCCTGAACGTCCGGCTCAGTCGGTAGCGGCGAGCAGGGCCTGCTTGAGTTCCCGAGCCGCCGCTTCCGGATCGGCCGCTTCGGTGATCGCGCGGACAACGACGACCCGCCGCGCACCAGCGGACAGCACTTCGGGCAGACGAGCCGTGTCGACACCGCCGATCGCGAACCACGGCATCGACGGATGCGCGTCGGCGGTGGATCGCACCAGGTCGATGCCAGCGGCCTGACGGCCCGGCTTCGTCGGGGTGGTCCAGATCGGGCCGGTGCAGAAGTAGTCCAGGTGACCGTCGATCGCGGCGAGACCGGCCTGGGCGCGGTTGTGGGTAGACCGGCCGATCACCACGTCGGGGCCGAGGATGCGGCGCGCGTAGGCGGGCGGCAGGTCGCCCTGTCCGAGATGCAGGACGTCGGCGCCGGCGGCCAGCGCGATGTCGGCGCGGTCGTTCACCGCGAGCAGCGCGCCGTGCCTGCGGGTGGCCGCCTTGATCTCGGCCAGCGCGCCGAGCTCGCCCTTGGCCTCCAGCGGGCCGAATTCGGCCTCACCGGGCGACCCCTTGTCTCTGAGCTGCACGATGTCGACGCCACCGGCGAGCGCGGCATCGACGAACCTGGCCAGATCACCCTTGTCCCGGCGCGCGTCGGTGCACAGATACAGCAGCGCGCTGGACAAGCGCTCCCTGGGCGGGACGGAACGATTCGGATGGGAGGGCTGCACGGTGTCGACGGTAGTCGCGCTAACGTGGAGACGCGAACGCCGAGGCGTTCGACAGGCGGAAAAGGACAGGTGGGACGTGATGCGAACGCTGGCGGTCGTTGGCGGCGGCGCCGTCGGACTCGCCGTCGCGTGGCAGGCCGCCGAGGCGGGCTGGACCGTCACCGTCTTCGATCCGGCGCCCGGTTCCGGCGCGTCCTATGTGGCCGGTGGCATGCTCGCGCCGCTGTCGGAGGGCTGGCCCGGTGAGGACCGGGTGCTCGCCTTCGGCGCGGCCGCGCTCGACGCCTGGCCCGCGTTCGCCGAGCGGCTGCGCGCGGTGACCGGCGAATCGGTCTTCGTCGCCGACGAGACGCTGACCGTCGCCCTCGACGGCGCCGATGCCGCCGACCTGCGCACTGTCGCGGACTGGCTGGCCGGTTTCGGTCATGATCTGCGAGTACTGGATCGTGCCGGGGTGCGCGCGGTGGAGCCCGTGCTGGCCCGTACGGTCCGGGCCGGTCTGCTGGCCACCACCGAACCCGCGATCGACAACCGTCGGGTGCTGCGTGCGTTAACCGCCGCCTGCACTGCCGCAGGCGTCGAGATTCGCACGGAAGCCGTTGCCGCACTGGATGATCTACCGCACGACCGGGTGGTGCTCGCCGCGGGCGCACGCTCCGCGGACCTGTGGCCCGGCCTGCCGGTGCGGCCGGTGAAGGGTGAGATCCTGCGGCTGCGGCAGCGTCCCGGCGTGAGCCCGGCGCCGAGCAGGGTGATCCGGGCGCGCGTGCACGGCAGGCAGGTCTACCTGGTGCCGCGCGAAGACGGCATCGTCGTCGGCGCCACCCAGTACGAAGCCGGTTTCGACACCACGGTCACCGTCGGCGGCGTGCGCGACCTGATCGCCGACGCCGAGGCGATCCTGCCCGGCATCTCGGAATACGAACTCGCAGAGGCGAATGCGGGCTCCCGGCCCGGCACCCCCGACAACCTGCCGCTGCTCGGCCCGCTCGACGACCGGGTCGTCGCCGCCACCGGCCACGGTCGCAACGGCATGCTCACCCTCGCCATCACCGCGACCCTCGTCCCGCGCCTGCTCGGCGACGAGTCGCCCGCGATCGCGGAAGTCGCATCACCGCAACGTTTTCCGGCGTTGCAGCTGTTCCAAGGAGGAGTTCGATGACCTCGACCATTCCGATCGGCGTCACCGTCAACGGTGTCGACCACGAGTTCGCCGAGCCGCTGAGCATTCGCGAACTGCTCACCCGACTCGAATTGCCGTGCCAGGGCGTGGCATTGGCTGTCGACGGCGCGGTGTTCCCGAAGTCGCGCTGGGACGAGCAGGTCGGCCGCGGCTGGACCATCGAGGTGCTGACGGCGGTGCAGGGTGGCTGAGCCCGCGCCACTGCGCATCGCGGACAAGGAATTCGGCTCGCGCCTGATCATGGGCACCGGCGGCGCCGAGAACCTGGCCGTCCTGGAAGCGGCCCTGGTCGCCTCCGGCACCGAGCTCACCACCGTGGCCATGCGCCGGGTCGACGCGGCGGGCGGCACCGGCGTCCTCGACCTGCTCAAGCGCCTCGACATCACTCTGCTGCCCAACACCGCTGGCTGTCGCACCGCCGCCGAGGCCGTGCTCACCGCGCAGCTGGCGCGCGAGGCGCTCGACACCAACTGGGTCAAGCTCGAGGTCGTCGCCGACGAGCGCACCCTGCTGCCCGACCCGTTCGAGCTGCTCGACGCCGCCGAACAGCTGGTCGACGACGGTTTCGTCGTCCTGCCCTACACCAACGACGACCCAGTGCTCGCCAAGCGCCTTGAGGACGCGGGCTGCGCCGCGGTCATGCCGCTGGGTTCCCCGATCGGCACCGGCCTCGGCATCGGCAACCCACACAACATCGAGATGATCGTCGCCGCCGCGGGCGTGCCCGTCATCCTCGACGCGGGCATAGGCACCGCCAGCGACGCCGCCCTCGCCATGGAACTCGGCTGCTCGGCGGTCTTGCTGGCCACCGCGGTCACCCGAGCCCGCGAACCGGAACTGATGGCCACAGCAATGGCGGCCGCCGTGCGGGCCGGTTACCTCGCCCGCGAGGCGGGCCGCATCCCCAAGCGGTTCTGGGCCCAGGCCTCTTCCCCGGCCCGTTAGCTCGACCCCGTGCTGCGTTTCTCCGTCCCTGGTGGCATTCCGTCACGTCGATGAAGAGCGGGAGCGTGTTGAGACTCGACAGTGCGGAAGCTCGTCGGATTCGGGCAGAGGTCTTGGATTCTGCGCAAGAGCTGAGTGCCAGGTGGCTATCGGTCCCTGGGCGTTGTGTGGTGCCCGCGGCGGAGGTGTCGGATCTGGCTGATGATCCGTTGGGGTTGCGGATACTGGCCGCTTTCGCGGGGCATGGGCACGATGAGGTCTACTGCCTCGCGACGTCCGATCTCGGTGCGGATGCGCCCGGTCAGGCTTGCCTGGCGGCTTTGCCCGAGGTGGATGATTGGCGGGCGGCTTTCGCTCCGTTCGATGTCGTGCTGGTTTCGCCGGATCGTTCGGCAGCGGTGCTCTTGTCCGTCGACGAGTTCGTTCTGGTGGGCGGAAGCACTCAATTCGTGGAATCGGCCCTTGGTAAGACCATCGCGGAAGGCTGCGCCGAATTCGTCGCGTATGCGGACGACATGGCCGATGCTTCCCGTCATCTGCCTGCGCTCGCGCGGCGTTGGTGTTCCACGGGCGGCTGAAGGTCGTACTGTCTCAGGGTTCGGATCATCCTCGAGGATGACCCGACTCGCGACCTCACGGCGACGCGCTCGCCACGTTTGTCAGGCAAGCTGGGGCTCATGATCGAGCTGAGGGGCCTGACCAAGCAATTCGGCCAGACCGTCGCGGTGCAGGATCTCTCGTTCACCGTCCACCCAGGACAGGTGACCGGGTTCCTCGGACCCAACGGTGCCGGTAAATCGACGACCATGCGGATGATCCTCGGCCTCGACCGGCCGACTTCGGGTACCGCGCTGATCGACGGCAAGCGCTACGAGGATCTGGAGCGTCCGCTGACCCAGGTCGGCGCGCTGCTCGATGCCAAGTGGGTGCATCCGAACCGTTCGGCGCGCGCGCACCTGGAGTGGCTGGCAGCGTCCAACGACCTGCCGAAGTCGCGGGTCGAGGAGGTGCTGCGGCTGGTCGGCCTTTCCGAGGTGGCCGGCAAGAACGCGGGCGGGTTCTCGCTGGGTATGTCGCAGCGGCTCGGCCTGGCAGGCGCCCTGCTCGGCGATCCGAAGGTGCTGCTGTTCGACGAGCCGGTCAACGGCCTCGACCCCGAGGGCATCCTGTGGATCCGCCGGTTCATGCAGCGCCTCGCCGCCGAGGGACGCACCGTGCTGGTGTCGAGCCACCTGCTCTCGGAGATGGCCCAGACCGCCGAGCACCTGATCGTCATCGGGCGTGGTCAGCTCATCGCCGACACCACCACCAAGGACTTCATCGACCGCGCCTCCGAGCAGTCGGTCCGGGTCCGCAGCCCCCAGCTGGACCAGCTGCGCAGCCTGCTCACCTCGCACGGCATGACCGTGCGGGAAGAGGGCGATGCCGCGCTGATCGTCGCGGGCGTGACCAGCGACGAGGTCGGCAAGGTGGCCGGAACCAACAACGTCACGCTCTACGAGCTGGCCCCGCAGCAGGCCTCCCTCGAGGAGGCGTTCATGCGGATGACCGGCGGCGCGGTGGAGTACCACGGCGCAGGCTTCGACCAGGTGATGGGAGGTGCGCTCTGATGGGCGTGCTCGCTGCGGAACGAATCAAGCTCACCTCGACCCGCTCGCCCTGGTGGTGCTCGGCGATCGTGGTTCTCCTCGGTATCGGCCTGGCCGCGCTGATGGCGGTGATCACCAATATCGACGCGGAGCCGGGGCAGGGGCCGCCCGCGCTGACCCCCAGCCTCGCCGCCTCCGGGGTCACCGGGTTCGGCGTGATGGTGCTGATGATCATGGCCGCCCTGACGGTCACCAGCGAATACCGCTTCGGGGTGATCCGGTCCAGCTTCCTCGCGGTGCCGAACCGGTCGAAGGTGATCGTGTCCAAGGCCGGTCTGGTCGGCGTGTACGCGGCGGTGCTGACCGGTGTACTCGCGCTGGTCGCCTTCGTCGTCGCCAAGCTGATCGCCGGTGACGGCGCCCCGATGCTGGTGCTCGACGGCAACTGGCGAGCGATCTACGGCATCCCGATCTACGCGTTCCTTTCGGTGCTGCTTGCGATCGGTGTCGGCGTGCTGGTGCGCCAGTCCGCGGCGGCCATCTCCCTGATCGTGCTGTGGCCGCTGCTGATCGAGGGCCTGCTCGGCGCGTTCGGCAGCTTCGGTCGCGCTGTCAATCCGTGGCTGCCGTTCGCGAACGCGAACCGGTTCCTGAGCGTCGAGGAAGTGTCTGGCAACTGGCACTGGGGCGTGTGGGGCAGCCTGATCTACTTCGCCGTCTTCGTGGCGATCGTGTTCGGCGGTGCGCTCGTGGTGGTCAACCGCCGCGACGCCTGACAAAGCCAGCCCGGGCTGCCCTCGCAAGAGCCCGGGCCGCGAGGGCCGCGACCTTGTCGGGAGGTCGCGCGACCCGGCCTTCGGCTGCCGCTGCCCGGTTGCCGAAGGTACGACCGCCGGTCCGCTGTACACAAGCAGCGGACCGGCGGTCGTCGTATACCCTCGGGGCGTGAGTGAAACGCCTTCTGGCGGGGTGGATCCGCGGCAGCGTGACGCTGCCGCGGAGGTGGTGATCCCGTTGGAGCCCACCGGGAGTGGGCAGTCCGATGCGTCGCAGGCGGAAGCCGACGACGCCGGGGCGCGATCCGGTCGGCGGCGCGCCCAGATCTCGTCGAAATTGCAGGCGGCCAACCGTCGCGCCGATGTCATCGGCGCGGTGCGCAAGGCCCGCCATCAGCTCCCCGGTGACCCGGCGTTCGGTGATCCGCTGTCGGTGTCGGGACCCGGCGGCGCTCGCGCGGTGGCCAGGGCGGCGGACCGGTTCGTCGGCGGCAGCCCGAGCGTGGGCAGGGAGATCGGGTTCGGCGCGCTACAGGTCTGGCAGGCCGCGCTGGAGCGGATCGGTCGTGGTCGTGGCACCGAGGAGGTGACGATCGTGTTCACCGACCTGGTGTCGTTCTCGAGCTGGTCGCTCGCCGCGGGCGACGAGCGCACGCTGGAACTGCT
The DNA here is from genome assembly GCF_053608285.1 of Nocardia sp. NPDC055053. Taxonomy (NCBI): domain Bacteria; kingdom Bacillati; phylum Actinomycetota; class Actinomycetes; order Mycobacteriales; family Nocardiaceae; genus Nocardia; species Nocardia sp. NPDC055053. Next base: position 31,744 of record NZ_JBSGVD010000028.1, read on the forward strand.
GCGCAAGGTGGCCAAGGCCATCGAGCCGCCGATCGCCGAGCGTGGCGGTCAGGTGGTCAAACGCATGGGCGACGGACTGATGGCGGTCTTCTCTTCGCCCGACCGCGCGGTCCGCGCCGCGATCGCCGCTCGCCGCAATCTGGCCGAGGTCGAGATCGACGGCTACAAGCCCCGCATGCGCGTCGGCCTGCACACCGGCTCCCCGCGCGAGATCGGCGGCGACTGGCTCGGCGTCGACGTCAATATCGCTGCCCGCATGATGGAAGCAGGCGGCAACGGCAACATGATGCTCTCCAGTACCACCCTGGCCGCCCTGCGCCCGGAAACCCTCACCGAGCTTGGTGCCACCGTCAAGCCCTACAAACGCAATTTCTGGGCCGCCCCGCTCAACGGCGTCCCCGAGGACGTCCGGATCTTCAGACTCAGCGTGTAAGCCGGCCTCAGCCGCGCTGCTGTTCGCGCTGGTAGGCGCGCCAGGCCTGCTGGGTGGGGGTTGGCCTGGTTGTCAGCGCGGTCCAGTTGGTCGACTTGACGAAGTTGATCGCGAGCAGCACCGGCAGGATGAACGCCTGGAAGAAGATCAGGTAGCTGCCGCCGTCGAAGACGAACGCCAGGTAGCCCGCGTAACCGAGGAACCCGATGCCGAAGACGGCGTTGAGGACACGGGCCAGCTCGCTCTGCCCGTTCCCGACGTTGGCCATGAAGATCATCGCGATGCCGCTGACGGCCAGCAGGCCGACGTACCAAGTGAACATGCCCCAGAGCTAACTGCGGCCGCCTTGCCCCGGGCTTTCGAAAACCTTTCCTACTGCAACCAGAGCACCGCGCCGACCGCGGCGAGCACGGCGGCGGCGATCAGCGCGATCGACATCGCGCGGTTGTTCTTCCAGGTCGTGTAGGCGCCGCCGAGCAGGAATCCGGCCAGGGCGAAGAGGAGGACCGATGACATAGGTTCCATCTTGCCTGGTCGATTGCCCGCAATTAACAAGCACGCATGCTTGCTTTTTTTCTGAACCGGTGTGATCCTGGGGTTCATGAGTGCACTCTCGGCGGACCCGGACCTGATCCGGATCGGCAACTGTTCCGGCTTCTACGGCGACCGGCTCAGCGCGATGCGCGAGATGCTGGAGGGCGGGCAGCTCGACGTGCTGACCGGCGACTACCTCGCCGAGCTCACCATGCTGATCCTCGGCCGCGACCGGATGAAGGATCCCAGCCTCGGCTACGCCAAGACGTTCGTGAAGCAGATCGAGGACTGTCTGGCCCTCGCGCTGGAGAAGAACGTCCAGATCGTCACCAACGCGGGTGGCCTGAACCCGGCCGGGCTGGCCGAGCGGCTGCGCAAGGTCGCCGCCGACCTCGGCCTCGACGCCAAGATCGCCCACGTCGAGGGTGACGACCTGGTCGCACGTGCCGGCGAGCTCGGCCTCGGCCAGCCGCTCACCGCCAACGCCTACCTCGGCGCGTGGGGCATCGTCGAATGTCTCAACTCCGGCGCCGACATCGTCGTCACCGGCCGGGTCACCGACGCCTCGGTGATCGTCGGCCCCGCCGCGGCTCACTTCGGCTGGGGCCGAACCGATTACGACGCGCTGGCCGGTGCCGTCGTCGCGGGTCACGTGATCGAGTGCAGCACCCAGGCCACCGGCGGCAACTTCGCCTTCTTCACCGAACTCGGTGACATCGGCCGCCCCGGCTTCCCGATCGCCGAGATCCGCCGCGACGGGTCGAGCGTCATCACCAAGCACGACGGCACCGGCGGCGCGGTCACCGTCGACACCGTCGAAGCCCAGCTCATGTACGAAATCCAGAGCGCGCGCTACGCGGGCCCCGATGTCACCACCCGGCTCGACAGCATCACCCTCAGCCAGGAGGGCAAGGACCGGGTGCTGATCAGCGGTGTCACCGGCGAGGCACCCCCGCCGCAGCTCAAGGTCTCGCTGAACACCCTCGGCGGCTTCCGCAACGAGATGGAATTCATCCTCACCGGACTAGACATCGAGGCCAAAGCCGCACTGGCGCGACGACAGCTGGAAGCCTGGCTGCCCGCCAAGCCCGCCGAGTTGTCCTGGACGCTGGCCAGGCTCGACCGTCCCGACGCCGACACCGAGGAGCAGGCCAGCGCGCTGCTGCGCTGTGTAGTGCGTGATCCCGATCCGAACAAGGTCGGCCGCGGATTCTCCAGTGTCGCCGTGGAATTGGCGCTGGCCAGCTACCCGGGCGCGACCTTCACCACCCTGCCCGGCAACGGCGCGCCCTACGGCGTCTTCACGCCGGGCTTCGTCGACGCGCACGAGGTGCCGCACACCGCGGTCCTGGCCGACGGCACCCGCGTCGCCATCGCACCCGCCGCCGAAACCGCTGTGCTCGAACCGGTTTCCGAGCCGGAACTGCCCGTCGACCTGCCGCCGACGGAGACCACCCGCGTCCCGCTCGGCACCATCGCTCTCGCCCGCAGCGGCGACAAGGGTGGCGACGCCAATATCGGCGTCTGGGTGCGCACCGACGAGCAGTGGCGCTGGCTGGTGCACACGCTCACGGTCGAGAAGCTGCGGGAACTGCTGCCCGAGACGGCCGAACTGACCGTCACCCGGCACGTGCTGCCGAACCTGCGGGCCGTCAACTTCATCATTTCCGGCCTGCTCGGCAAGGGCGTCGCCTACCAGGCGCGTTTCGACCCGCAGGCCAAGGGGCTCGGCGAATGGCTGCGCTCCCGCCACATCGATATGCCGACGGAGCTGCTCGCATGACGTCTGTTTGGGACACGCCGGAACGAAAAGAGCTGCGCGCCAGCGTGCGTGGGTTCGTCGAGCGGGAGATCCTGCCCGACCTCGACACCTGGGAACGCGAGGGGTCGCTGCCCCGCGAGCTGCACAAGAAGGCCGGTGAACTCGGCCTGCTCGGCATCGAGTACCCGGAATCGGCGGGCGGCGAGGGCGGCAGCATCATCGACACCGTCATCGTCGGCGAGGAGATCCACCTCGCCGGTGCCTCCGGCGGTCTATGGGCGTCGCTGTTCACCTGCGGAATCGCGTTGCCGCACATCATCGCCTCGGGTAACCAGGAACAGATCGAGCGGTGGGCCAAGCCGACCTTGCGCGGCGACCTGATCGGCTCGCTGGCCATCACCGAACCCGGCGGCGGCTCCGATGTCGGCCACCTGACCACCACTGCGGTGCGCGACGGCGACGACTTCATCATCAACGGCGCCAAGACCTTCATCACCTCGGGCTGCCGCGCCGACTTCGTCGTCACCGCGGTTCGCACCGGCGGCGCCGGCGCGGCGGGTGTCTCGCTGATCATCGTGCCGACCGATACGCCGGGCTTCACCGTCAGCCGCAAGCTGGAGAAGATGGGCTGGCTGGCCTCCGACACCGCCGAACTGTCCTACGTCGACGTGCGGGTGCCCGCGGCGAACCTGGTCGGCGGTGAGAACACCGGTTTCGCGCAGATCGCCAACGCCTTCGTCAGCGAGCGGGTCGGCCTCGCGGTGCAGGCGTACGCGCTGGCCCAGCGCGCCCTCGATCTCACCGTGCGGTGGTGCCGCGACCGGGAGACCTTCGGCCGCCCGCTGATCAGCCGCCAGAAGGTGCAGATGACGCTGACCGAGATGGCCCAGCGGGTCGATGTGTCGCGCACCTACACCCGGGCCCTGGTCGAACGCTTCGTCGCCGGTGATCAGAACCTGATCGCCCAGGTGTGCTTCGCCAAGAACAATGCCGTCGAGACCGCCGAATGGGTCGCCAACCAGGCGGTTCAGCTGCACGGCGGCATGGGCTACATGCGCGAGTCCGAGGTGGAGCGCATCTACCGTGATGTGCGCATCATCGGCATCGGCGGCGGCACCAACGAGATCCTGACCATGCTGGCGTCGAAAGTATTGGGGTACCAGTCGTGACGACCTTCCGTTCCATCATCGACACCGCGTCGCCGGAGTACACCGCGGCCGCCGAGGCGATGGCAGCCAAGCTCACCGAGGTCGAGGCCGAGTTCGCCAAGGCGATCGCCGGTGGCGGCCCCGAGAAGGTGGCCCGGCACCACAAGCGCGGCAAGCTCACCGCCCGTGAGCGCATCGAACTGCTGCTCGACGAGGACTCGCCGTTCCTCGAGCTGTGCCCGCTGGCGGCCTGGGGCAGCGACTTCCATGTCGGCGCGTCCACGATCGCCGGTATCGGCATCGTGGAGGGTGTCGAGTGCATGATCGTCGCGCCCGATCCGACCGTGCGCGGTGGCACGTCCAACCCGTGGACACTGCGCAAGACCTTGCGCATCAACGAGATCGTCAAGCAGAACCGCCTGCCGGTGATCTCGCTGGTCGAGTCCGGCGGCGCGGATCTGCCGACGCAGAAGGAAGTCTTCATCCCTGGTGGCGCGATGTTCCGCGACCTCACCCAGGCCTCGGCGGCCGGAATCCCCACCATCTCTTTGGTTTTCGGCAACTCGACGGCCGGCGGCGCCTACATCCCCGGCATGTCCGACTACGTGGTGATGGTCAAGGAGGGCGCGAAGGTCTTCCTGGCGGGCCCGCCGCTGGTGAAGATGGCCACCGGTGAGGACTCCGACGACGAGACCCTCGGTGGCGCCGAGATGCACGCCCGCACTTCGGGTCTGGCCGACTACATGGCCGCCGACGAGCAGGACGCGATTCGGATCGGCCGCAATATCGTGCGCAGGCTGAACTGGAAGAAGCAGGGCCCCGAGCCGCGCGCGGAGGTCATCTCGCCGCTCTACGATCCCGAGGAACTGCTCGGCATCGTGCCCTCGGATCTGAAGATCCCGTTCGACCCGCGCGAGGTCATCGCCCGCGTCGTCGACGGTTCCGATTTCGACGAGTTCAAGCCGCTCTACGGCTCGAGCCTGGTCACCGGCTGGGCCGAGATCAACGGCTTCCCGATCGGCATCCTGGCCAACGCGCGCGGCGTGCTGTTCTCCGAGGAATCGCAGAAGGCCACCCAGTTCATCCAGCTGGCGAACAAGAAGAACACGCCACTGTTGTTCCTGCACAACACCACCGGCTACATGGTCGGCAAGGAGTACGAGCACGGCGGCATCATCAAGCACGGCGCGATGATGATCAACGCGGTCGCCAACTCCACGGTGCCGCATATCTCGCTGCTGGTCGGTGCCTCCTACGGCGCCGGGCACTACGGCATGTGCGGGCGCGCGTTCAACCCGCGCTTCCTGTTCGCCTGGCCGAGCGCGAAGTCCGCCGTGATGGGCGGCGCGCAGCTGGGCGGCGTTCTCACCATCGTGCAGCGCGGCGCGGCCGAGGCCAAGGGCATGCCGTTCGACGAGGAGGCCGCCGCCGGTCTCGCCGCGATGGTCGAGGCGCAGATCGAGGCGGAGGCGATGCCGATGTTCCTGTCGGGCAGGCTCTTCGACGACGGCATCATCGACCCCCGTGACACCCGCACCGTGCTGGGGATGGCCCTGTCGGCCATTCATTCGGCACCGATCCAAGGCGCCGAGGGCTTCGGCGTCTTCCGAATGTGAGGCGCACAGTGTCTATGTCCCCCACCCCACCCCGGATCACGAACGTTCTCGTTGCCAACCGTGGTGAGATCGCGCGCCGCGTGTTCGCCACCTGCCGCCGGATGGGCATCGGCACCACCGCGGTGTACTCCGACGCGGATGCCGCGGCACCGCACGTGTCGGAGGCCGACGCCGCTATCCGGCTGCCCGGCAACACTCCCGCCGAGACCTACCTGCGCGGCGAGCTGATCATCGAGGCGGCGCTGTCGGCCGGTGCCGACGCCATTCACCCCGGCTACGGATTCCTCTCGGAGAACGCCGAATTCGCGCGTTCCGTGCTCGACGCGGGTCTGGTGTGGATCGGCCCGCCGGTCGCGGCCATCGAGCAGATGGGCTCGAAGGTCGAGTCGAAGAAGATGATGGACGCCGCCGGTGTCCCCGTCCTCGCCGAGCTCGACCCCGCCGAAGTCACCGAGGCGCACCTGCCCGTGCTCATCAAGGCCTCCGCCGGTGGCGGTGGTCGCGGTATGCGCGTGGTGCGCGAGCTGAGCGAGCTCCAGGATCAGATCGCCGGCGCCCGGCGCGAGGCCGAGTCGGCCTTCGGCGATCCGACCGTGTTCTGCGAGCGCTACCTCGAGACCGGCCGCCACATCGAAGTGCAGGTCATGTCCGATACCTTCGGCAAGACCTGGGCCGTCGGCGAGCGTGAGTGCTCGATCCAGCGGCGGCACCAGAAGGTCGTCGAGGAGGCGCCGTCTCCGCTGGTCGAGAAGATCGACGGCATGCGGGACCGGCTGTTCGAGGCGGCCCGGCTGGCCGCCGAGGCGATCGGTTACGAGGGCGCGGGCACCGTCGAGTTCCTGGCCGACGAGAAGGGTGACTTCTTCTTCCTGGAGATGAATACCCGGCTGCAGGTGGAACATCCGGTCACGGAGCAGACCACCGGACTAGACCTGGTCCGCCTGCAATTGCAGGTCGCCTCGGGTCTGCCGCTGCCCGCCGCCCAGCCCGCCCAGCGCGGCCACTCGATCGAGGTGCGCCTCTACGCCGAGGACCCGGCCCACGATTGGCAGCCGCAGAGCGGTCCGGTGCACAAGATCGAGATCCCGTTCACCACCGGCGAATTCACCGTGCTCGACCAGCCGGGTGTGCGACTGGACACCGGTGTCGTCGACGATTCCGTGGTCGGCGTGCACTACGACCCCATGCTGGCCAAGGTGATCTCCTACGCCGAGACTCGCGCGGAGGCGGCGCATCTGCTCGCTACGGCGTTGCAGCGGGCCAAGATCCACGGCCTGGTGACCAACCGCGACCTGCTCGTGCGGGTGCTGCGGCACCCGGCGTTCCTGGCCGGTGACACCGACACCGCCTTCTTCGCCACCCACGATCTGGCCGCGCTGTCGGCGCCGCTGGCCTCCGATGCCGACGAAGCGCTGTCCATCGTGGCCGCGGCCCTCGCCGATTCGGCCGCCAACCACGCCGCGAGCCGCTACACCCGGCTGGCGCCCAGCGGCTGGCGCAACCTGGCCTCGCTGCCGCAGACCAAGTCCTACGAGAGCCGCACCTCCGGCACACACGAGGTGCGCTACCGCTTCACCCGGACCGGTGTCGCGGTGGAGGGCCACGATGGCCTGGAGCTGATCTCGGCGACGCCGCAGCGCGTCGTGCTGGCGGTGCCGGGCGAGCGTGGCCCGGTGCGCAGGCAGTTCGAGATCGCCCGCTACGGCGACCTCGTCGCGGTGGATTCCCCGCTCGGCCCGGTGGCCGTGCGCAGGCTGCCGCGCTTCACCGATCCTTCCGAGCAGGTCGCGGCCGGTTCGCTGCTCGCGCCGATGCCAGGCAGCGTCATCCGCCTCGGTGCCGCCGAAGGCGATCAGGTGCAGCAGGGTCAGCCCATTCTGTGGCTCGAGGCGATGAAGATGGAACACACCATCGCCGCACCGGCCACCGGCATTCTCAGTGCACTCAATGTGACCGTCGGCCAGCAGGTCGAGGTCGGAACCGTCCTCGCCGTCGTCGAGGAAGAAGAGCAGGAGCAGGCATGAGCTTCATCGAAACCGAAGAGCAGAAGGCGCTGCGCGCGGCGGTCGCGTCGCTGGCGGCCAAGTACAACTACCGCGACTACGTGCTGCCGCTCTCGCGCAAGAACGAGCCGCTCACCGAGCTGTGGGACGAGGCGGGCAAGCTCGGCTTCCTCGGCGTGAACCTGCCCGAGGAGTTCGGCGGCGGTGGCGCGGGCATGTACGAGCTGGCGCTGGTGCAGGAGGAGCTGGCGGCGCAGGGCGCCGGGCTGCTGCTGATGGTCGTCTCCCCGGCGATCTGCGGCACCATCATCACCAAGTACGGCACCGACGCGCAGAAGCAGACCTGGCTGACCAAGCTGGCCGACGGCTCGTCGAAGATGGTCTTCGCGATCACCGAGCCCGACGCCGGTTCCAACTCGCACCAGATCACCACCACCGCCCGCCGCGACGGCGGCGACTGGATCCTCAACGGCCGCAAGATCTTCATCTCCGGTGTCGATCAGGCCGAGGCGATCCTGGTGGTCTCGCGCACCGAGGACCACAAGACCGGCAAGCTCAAGCCCGCGCTGTTCATCGTCCCGGTCGACGCGCCCGGCCTGGTGAAGAACGTCCAGGAGATGGACATCGTGGAGCCGGACAACCAGTTCACGCTGTTCTTCGACGATGTGCGCCTGCCCGCCGACGCCCTCGTCGGTTCCGAGGACGCCGCCATCGCGCAGCTGTTCGCCGGCCTGAATCCCGAGCGCATCATGGGCGCGGCCATGGCGGTCGGCCTCGGCCGCTACGCCATCGACCGGGCGGTGGAATATGCCAAGGAGCGCACGGTCTGGAAGTCGGCGATCGGCGCGCACCAGGGCATTTCGCATCCGCTGGCCCAGGTCAAGATCGAGCTGGAACTGGCCAAGCTGATGATGCAGAAGGCCGCGACGCTCTACGACGCCGGTGACGAGTTCGGCGCCGCCGAGGCGGCCAATATGGCCAAGTACGCGGCCGCGGAAGCCAGCATCAAGGCGCTCGACCAGTCGATCCAGACCCACGGCGGTTCGGGTCTGACCCGCGAGGTCGGTCTCGCGGCCATGCTGCAGGCCGCGCGCATCTCGCGCATCGCGCCGGTCAGCCGCGAGATGGTGCTGAACTTCGTGGCCCAGCACTCGCTCGGCTTGCCGCGCTCGTATTAGTTGGAGCGCTGGCGCGTTCGAGTCGCGGCCCCTAGGGGCCGCCGGTCAGGCACCGTTTCTTGCTCCTTCGTCGCCTACGAAACGGCGCCTGACCGGCGACCCGGCCGCGACCGGCCACTGTGTGGCCGCCGCTCCTCGAGGTCGCGGGGGCGGGCTGGGGATGCGTCAGAGTTGAGTTTGATCTATTGAGAGGTGAGGTGGATTCGATGAGTGATCCTGAAGCTGCGCCCTATGTCCGCTACGAGGTCGTCGACGGGTTCGCGACGTTGACCTTCGATTCCCCGCACAACCGCAATGCGTTGTCGTCCAAGCTCGTTCGTGAGCTGCTCGCCGGGCTGGACGCGGCGAACACCGATCCCGCCGTGCGCGGCATCGTGCTCGCGCACACCGGCGACACCTTCTGCGCGGGCGCCGACCTGAAAGAGGCCAGCACCGCCGATCCGGCGACCGCGGCCGATCAGCGCACCCGCGTGATGATCGACGTGCTGCGTGGCATCCTCGCCTCGCCCAAGCCCGTCGTCGCGCAGATCGAGGGCAATGTGCGTGCCGGTGGCATGGGCATCATCGGCGCCTGCGATCTCGTCGTCGCCGGACCCGGCAGCAGTTTCGCGCTCACCGAGGTGCGCATCGGGATGGCGCCGTTCATGATCTCGCTCACGCTGGTGCCGCGGCTGGACCAGCGCTCGGCGAGCCGCTACTTCCTGACCGGCGAGAAGTTCGACGCCGCGACCGCGCGGGAGATCGGGCTGGTCACCATCGCGGCCGCCGATGCCGCCGCCGAGGTGAAACGCCTGTGTGGCGAGCTGCGCAAGGGTTCGCCGCAGGGTCTGGCGGAGTCCAAGAAGCTGGTCAACTCGGTCCTGCTCGCGCGCTTCGACGCCGAGGCCGAGGAGCTCGCGCAGCGCTCGGCGGGCTTCTTCGGCACCCCCGAGGTGATCGAGGGCATGACCGCCTTCTTCCAGAAGCGCCCGCCCAGCTGGGCACAATAGTCCGATGGCGACACCCCACGAACCCAAGCAGGACCGCAGCCGGGCCACCCGGCAGCGGCTGCTCGAGGCGACCATCGACTGCCTGGCCGAAACCGGCTGGGCAGCCGCCACCGTGTCGGTGGTCGCCGAACGGGCCGGGGTGTCGCGCGGTGCCGCCCAGCACCATTTCCCCACCAGGGAAGATCTGATCACCGGCGCGCTCGAGTACATGTTCGACACCAGGATGGATCAGTCGGCCGCCGAGGCCGCCGCCATCAGCGCGGTCGCCGAGGGTGTCGGCCGTACCCGCGCTGTCGTGTCCGGTCTCGTCGAGTCCTACACCTCGCCGCTGTTCAAAGCGGCGTTGCAGGTGTGGACCCATGCCGCCGCCGACCCGGCTCTGCGTGAGCGGATCGTCCCGCTCGAGGCGCGGTTCGGCCGGATCGCGCACCGCCGGGCGGTCGAAGCGCTCGGGGTCGACGACTCCGATCCGGTCAACCATCACCTGGTTCAGGCGACCCTCGATCTTGCCCGCGGACTCGGCCTCGCCGATGTCCTCACCGACGACTCCGCACGCCGGAAACTGATCGTCGAGCAGTGGGCCGCCACCCTCCACGCGGCCCTCAACACCCCCGATTGACCCTTGTGACCTGCGATGTTGCGAGTATATACTCCGCGCATGGGGGATATATCGAGGGACTGCGACATGACCAAACGGCTTATCGAGATCGACGATGAACTACTCGCGTCCGCGCAGGACGCACTCGGGACTTCGGGCGTCTCCGATACCGTTCGAGCCGCGCTGAACTCGGCTGTGGTGGCTCGTGCTCGTGCACGCGAAGTCGAGTGGTTGATCAACGGCGGTATGGCCGAGATGGCCGACAAGGATCGGCGCGACGACGTATGGCGATAACGGCGCGCTACCTGCTCGACACGAGCGCGTCCGCGCGGATGCGCCATCCCGCAGTCGCCGCCGAAATCGCTCCGCTGATCAAAGCGGGGTTGGTCGCCACCTGCGGCCCACTTGACTCGGAGGCGCTGTACAGCGCCCGAAATCCGGCCGATTACGAGGAGATCCGGTTCCGCCGACGGGCGGCCTACGAATATCTGCCCACCAACGACGAACACTGGCACAGCGCGTTCGTCGTGCAGCGGGAACTGGCACGCTCGGGTCGGCACCGATCGGTCGGCATCCACGACCTGCTCGCCTCGGTTCTGGCGGTCGAACATCGCTTGGTCCTTGTCCACTACGACGCGGACTTCGAAACAGTCGCCTCGGTCGTCGACCTCAATCACCGCTGGGTAGCGCCACGAGGAAGCCTCGAACAATCCTGATGTCACACTCCGCCACGCCGCTTCGTCGTCTCTGTGAACGCGAAAGAAGCGACGAAGGAGCAGATCATGGCTGAGCAGAAGAAGATCGCGGTGGCGGGTGCGACCGGCAGGCTGGGCAAGCACGTCGTGGACGTACTGACCGAGCGCGGCCACGAGGTCGTGGCATTCTCCCGCGCGAACGGCGTCGACATCGAGACCGGCGCCGGTCTCGACGAGGCGCTGACCGGGGTGGACATCGTGATCGACGCCTCCAGCACCCCCTCGGCGGACCAGCAGGTGGCGACGGAGTTCTTCACCGCCTCCGCCCGCAACCTGCACGCCGCCGGCGAGCGGGCGGGAGTGGAACGCCTGGTCGTGGTCTCCATCATCGGCATCGACGGCTCCCTCGCCGGCTACAACGCCGCCAAGCTCGCCCACGAGCAGGAACTGCTGAAAGGCTCGGTGCCCGTACAGATCCTGCGTGCCGCACAGTTCCACGAACTCGTCGAGGTGATGGTGCAGTGGGGTACCCAGGGCCAGATCGCCTACCTGCAAGGGATGCGCACCCAACTGGTCGCCGCCCGCACGGTAGCCGAGGCACTGGTCGACCTCGCGACGAATCCGATTCCGGCCGAGGATGTTCCGTTCCCCGAGATCGCGGGCCCGCAGCCGGAGACCATGGCCGCCGCTGCCACCACCCTGCTCGCGGCCCGCGGCGACGCCATCCAGGTTATCGAGGTCTCCGACAATGCCAACCCCGATCGCGAGCAGTTCGAGAACGGCACCCTCCTGCCCTCCGCCCACGCCACCCTGGCAGGCCCGACCTTCGCCGAATGGGTCGCCGCGACCGTTCCGTCCGGTCGGTGACTGCGCCCCGCGTGAAGACCTACTGGGTCCGCGCCGAGCCAGGGCCTGGCGGATCAGTGCGATCCGCCAGGTCCTGTCTCGAATGCTGGTGCTGCTCCCGTTCTTTCGTGCGAAGCGGCTACGACTTCGGTTGGGTCAGGTCGTAGAGCGTCACTCCGTCGATCGTGGTCGCGGTGTAGTTCGCCGTCACCCAGGCCGTGATGGCCGAGCTGGTCGACTCGCTGGTCCCGCCGGGTCCGCCCCGGCCGCCCGCTACGAAGTAGTGGATCTCGCCCTCTGCGACATAGGTCTTGAACTGTTCGAGGGTGGGGGATGGGTCGCTGCCGTTGAAGCCGCCGATCGGCATTACCGGCAGTTCGGTGGCCAGCTGGTATCCGGCGGCGCTGTTGGAGCCGACCGTCGCGGCGACCCAGGTGTAGTCGCCTCCGTTCTGTTCGAGCAGCGTGACGATCTGCTCGCTCGGACGTGAGCCACTGAGCAAGCCACCCGCACCGCCCATACGACCACCCTGCATGGCACCGCCCGGCTGCGACGCGCCTCCCTGAATCGCCGCACCGCCCGATTGCATGCCGCCGCCGGGCGCGGCAGCGCCGTCCGAGGGCACACTGCCGCCTTGCGCGGTGGAGCCGTTCGGGGGCATGGCGCCGCCTTGGGAGTTGCCGTCTGGGGGCATGTTCCAGCCTTGGGAGCCGTCCGTCGGTGTGGTGCCGGTTCCGGTGTTGCCGGGCGCTGTGCCCATTCGTCCGTCCCCGCCGTCGGGACGCATACCGGGTCCGCCCATCCCGCCCATCCCACCGGCACTCGGTCCGGCGGACGGGATCGCACCGGAGTGCGCGGTGGCGATGGTGTCGACGGAATAGGCGACCGGCCCGGCGAGGCCGATGAACGCGGCGGCGATCGCGGCGATCAGCGATTGCCTCCGAGCGAGCGGGAAGGCGGCCGCGATGGTCGCGAGGACGCCGATTGCCAGGATCGTCCAGCGCAGCCATGGCTGGAAGGAAGCGCTGCGCGACAACAACACCCACGCGGTCGCGGTGGTGAGGCCGATGGCGAGCGCGCAGGTGAGGCGCACCCACAGGCGGTCTCGCGCACCCCACAGCTGCACGGCGCCGATGCCGATCAGCGCGGCGACGGCGGGGGCGAGGGCCACCGTGTAGTACTGGTGGAAGATCCCAGCCATGAAGCTGAACACCAGGCCGGTGACGAGTAACCAACCGCCCCACAGGATCAGCGTCGCGCGGCGGCGATCGGTGCGCGGGGCGCGTCTGCGCAGGACAAGTCCGGCGACCAGGGCGACCAGCGCGGCCGGGATCAGCCAGGCGATCTGACCGCCCTGCGCCGGCTCGAACAGCCGGGTGATCCCGGTGCTGCCCCACATCCCGTTGCCGCCCGCTGGCAGCTCACCGCCGGGTCCGACGCTGCCGCGCTCGTTGCCGTTCAACCGGCCGAGCCCGTTGTAGCCGAGGGTGAGTTCGATGATCGAATTCTCGTGCGACCCACCGATCCACGGCCGCTGATCGGCAGGCCAGAGTTCCACCGTCAGTAGCCACCAGCCCGCCGCGACGACCATCGCCGCACCGGCGGCGAACAATTGCGCGATGCGCTTGCCCAGCTTGGGCGGGCCCGCGATCAGATACGTCAGCGCCAGCGCGGGCACCACCAGCAGCACCTGCAACTGCTTGGCGAGGAAGCCGAAGCCGATCAGGCCGCCGGTGAGCAGCAACCAGCGCCATCGGCTGTCGGCGACGGCCCGGGTCATCGCCCAGGCAGCCGCGGTCATCAGCAGCACCAGCAGGGCGTCGGGGTTGTTGAACCGGAACATCAGCACCGCAACGGGAGTCACCGCGAGCACGGTCCCCGCGATCAGCCCGGCGGCGGCTCCGAACGACCGGCGCACCGCCGCCCACAGCGCCGCGACCGACGCCACGCCGAGCAGCACCTGCGGTACGAGCATGCTCCAGCTGTTGAGCCCGAACAGCCGCACCGACAGCTCCATCACCCATAGCGAGGCGGGCGGTTTGTCCACGGTGATCGAGTTCGCCGCATCGGAGGAGCCGAAGAAGAACGCCTCCCACGATTGCGAACCCGCTTGCACGGCAGCGGCATAGAAGTCGTTGGCCCACCCGTTGGCGCTCAGATTGATCAGATAGGCGATGGCGGTGACGACCAACAGCACCGCCAATCCTGGCAATTCCCAGCGTGTTCGAGCCAAAACGGTGTGCTCGGCGCCGGCAGTGGTCGGCCGCTCGATCGTGGCAGTCATCGACGCACCTCCGGCGTGCCCGGGCGCGGTGTCGATTCCGTGCCGACAGCGGTGGTCACCGGGCGGTCGGCGGCCGCATTGCCGGCGGTGGTGACGCATGCAGCGGGCCCAGTGGTCCAGCGCCGGTAGGCCGAGCCCCCAGTGTCGGTCGCTGGGCTGTCGGCGGCCGCGTTGCCGGCGGCGGTGTCGCATGCGACGGGCTCGGCGGCCGAGCGTCGGCAGACCGAACCGTCAGCAGTGGTCGCGGTGTCGAGTGGTGACGGCGCAGCGAGGGTGGCGGCCGTCGAACCACCTCCACCGGGCGCGGGCAGGCGCAGGGCGGCGTGCTCGGGTCCGACACGTCCGCGCATCGCGGCGGTGCGGTCTGTGGCCGAGCCGTCAGCGGTGATCGCGGGGCGGTCGGAGCCCGCATGGCGGAAGACCCAGCGCAGGCCGACGAAACGGGCGAGTGTCGCAACGAGATTGGCGGTGACGAGGACGCCGAGTTCCACCGCGACGGGGGCATCGGGAGCCCAGCGGTGCAGGGCGAACAGTGAGCCGCTGGTGATCGCCAGCCCGAATCCGAAGATCGCCAGGCCCTGGAACTGGTGAGAGACCGCGTCCCTTCGGCCGCGCACACCGAATGTGAACGTCCGGTTGGCCGCGGTATTGCCCACCGCGGTCACCAGCAGTGCCACCAGGTTCGCGCCCTGCCCGCCGAACAGCGGTTGCAACAGCAGGTACAGCACGATGTAGGCCAGCGTCGAGCTCACGCCGACGATCGCGAATCGCACCAGCTGGCCGACCATCCCGAGCGGCACCCCGGCCACCAGCGGTTCCCGGCCGACGGCGGCGCGCAGTTCGTCCAGCGGCAGCGCGCCGGTGGCCAGCGCCCTGGTCAGCCGCCAGATTCCGCGCAGGTCCTTGCGGGCGGTGTCGATGATGTCGACCCGGCTGTCGGGGTCGTCGATCCAGTCGACGGGCACCTCATGGATGCGCAGCCCGGCGCGCTCGGCCAGGACGAGCAGTTCGGTGTCGAAGAACCATTCGCCGTCGCGCACCAGCGGCAGCAGCTCACGGGCGACCTCGGTGCGCACGGCCTTGAAACCGCACTGCGCGTCGGAGAAGTGCGCACGCAGTGTGGTTTTCAGCAGCAGGTTGTAGCAGCGGGAGATGATCTCGCGCTTGGGTCCGCGCACCACCCTGGCCGCCGCGTCGAGCCGGGTGCCGATCGCCAGATCGGAATGCCCCGACACCAGCGGCGCGACCAGCGGCAGCAGCGCGTCCAGATCGGTCGACAGGTCGACGTCCATGTACGCCACCACCGCCGCGTCCGACCCGGTCCACGCGGTGCGCAGCGCTCGCCCGCGGCCTTTGGCGTCCAGGTGCAGGACCCGGACGCCGTCGAGTTCGGTCGCCAGCAGGTGCGCCACGGCCAGGGTGGCATCGGTGCTGGCGTTGTCGGCGATGGTGATCCGGGCGGTGAACGGGAATCCCGCGCGCAGGTAGGCGTGCAGCCTGCGCACGCACACCCCCAGATCGGTTTCTTCGTTGTAGACGGGAATCACCACGTCGAGCACCGGCGCGCGGGTGCTCTGCGTGGTCTGTGGCTCGGCCTCGGTCTGGGTCATGGCACCCACCCTCGGCGGCGGCGCTGCCACCGAGCTGGGACCGAGCTGGGAGGTTGCTGGGGATCGGCGGAAGCCTCCGAGCTGGCTAAACTGGGTGGGTTCGACGACATGCTGGAACAGTGATCGCCTGGAAGCATGGAGGCATTCCCGATGCCAACGATCATCGCGGTGTTGGTCGCCCTCATCGGCGCGTTCGTGCAGAGCCGACGCCAGCCGGGCCGCCCGGCGGCCGATATCCACATGGTGTGGTGGATGGTGGCTGTTGTCGGCGTCGCGTCCGTTCTCGGCGCGGCCGCGCACATCTTCGACGGCGCGAATGTCGCCGAACAGATCGGCTACACCCGCGGCGACGGTGGCTTCCA
This sequence comes from Nocardia sp. NPDC055053, assembly GCF_053608285.1. NCBI lineage: Bacteria > Bacillati > Actinomycetota > Actinomycetes > Mycobacteriales > Nocardiaceae > Nocardia > Nocardia sp. NPDC055053. The sequence goes on from NZ_JBSGVD010000028.1 coordinate 47,802, forward strand.
ATGGGAGAACGCGATGGGCGACCTGGCCATCGGCGTGGTCGGCATCATGGCCTATTGGTTCCGTGGCCACTTCTGGTTGTGCGTGATCGTCGTCTTGACCATTCAGTACTGGGGCGACGCGGCCGGACACATCTACTACTGGGTGGCCGAAGACAACACCAAGCCCTACAACATCGGGATCCCGCTGTGGACCGACATCCTCCTGCCGATCGTCATGTGGGTTCTCTACGTGCTGTCGCGACGAAGCAACGGCGACGCGGTGCCCGAAGCCGAAGCGGCCACCGTGCGCTAGCCGCGGCGCAGGCGCAGCACGCTGTCGGCGCGCTCGCCCTCCACTCCGTCCGGACTGGTCGAGGGGCTGTAGACGAGTTCGGCCGTCTCCACCTGCCACTCGGGTCCGAGCGCCAGCTGCTCGAGCACCTGCTCGATGGTCGGGAACGCGATGTGGCCGTGCGGTGGCGTTGTCACCCAGCTCGGCCAGCCGGCGTGCCCGCCGATCACCAGCACACCACCGGACGCGACGGCGGCGGCCGCCTTGCGCAGGATGGTCGCGCGCTCGTCGGGTTGCTCGACCGGCGAATGCAGGAACTGCGCGGAGACCAGGTCGAAGCTGCCGGCGGGGAAGTCCGCGTGCAGATCGTGGCGGGCCCAGGTGATCTGCACACCGGCCGCGGCCGCGTGCTGGGCGCCGCGTTCCATCGCCGTCGTCGAGATGTCGACCGCGGTCACCCGCCAACCCTGCTTCGCCAGCCAGATCGCGTCGCCACCCTCACCGCATCCGAGGTCGAGGGCGGTACCGGCGGGCAGGCCGCTGACCTCGCGGACCAGGGTCTTGTTCGCGTTGCCGGTCCAGATCTGCTCGCGTTCGCGATAGAAGTCTTCCCAGAACTGCTCAGCGGCTGTTCCGCCTCCCCGGGAATTCAGGCCAGACTCGTGTGCCTCCCGTGCAGCGTTGGCGGCTTGCTGTTCGGAGGGGTGCGAGTTTGCCCGTACCCGGTGAGTTACCGATGTACTCGCGGTGGTCGGTCGTTCGGTCATCAAGGGCTCCTCGGTCTGGGGCGGAATCTATTCGATAGTGCAGGCCCCGAGGAAAACCGGCAAGTAAAATTGCTATTCTGGCAAATGCCGCCCCGCGGAGACCTGGAGCCGATCGCCCCAATAAGCTTCTGCCCGTGACGCGGGGTTACCGGAAGGCAGACGAGATGCCGGGCCGTCGTGTCGATGCGCGGACCGAGCGGTGGCGCGAACACCGGGTTCAGGTGCGCATCGAGTTCGTCGACGCCGCTTTCCGTGCCCTGGATCGGGTCGGCCCCGATGTGAGCATGGGCGATATCGCCAAGGAAGCGGGCGCGGCCAAGCCGAAGCTCTACCGGCATTTCGAGGACAAGACCGACCTCTACAACGCGATCGTCGACCGCGTCCGCGACATGCTGTGGGAGCGCATGCTCAGCGGGGTGAATCTCACCGACGATTCCGTCGCCGACCTGGTCCGTCGTGCCGCCGCCGAATACGTGGCGGTGGTCTCGGAGCACCCGAATGTCTTCCGGTTCATGCTGCACAGTCATTTCAGCCAGCAGGCCAAGGAAACGGAACGGGCCTTGGTCGCCGCCAGGCAGTCAGCGCGGCGCGCTGCCGAATTCTTCGCCGGTCTGCTGCCGACCGAATCGGTCGACGTGGCCGGGATCGAACTGGTGAACTATTCGATTTTCGGTGCGGTGGCCTCGGCCACAGACTGGTGGCTCGGCGCGAATCAGCGCGAAGTCTCGGCGATGCCGGTCGAGCGATTCGTCGAGTATCTGGCCGAGAGCATCTCGGCGCTGGCGCAGGCGCACGCGCGCTTCAACGGAGTCAGGATCGACCCGTCCAAGCCGCTGCGCGACGCGTTCACTGTTCCGCCTCTCCGCGATTCTTAGCCAGACTCAGGCGGTGTGGGACTGATATCGGCGGCCGGCGGGATCGCGGGAGGCTGAGTTCGCTCGGGCCGGTGAGTTACCCATGTCCTTGCGAGATCACTGGGCGGCTACGTGCAACCGCCACAGCGGGGAAACCGGCCCGTGGCCCGCGCCGAGATCGTAGGACGCGGCCAGGCAGCGATAGGTCCACTCCTTGGCGAAGGCGACCGCGTCGGGCACCGAATACCCGTTGGCGAGTGCGCTGGCGATGGCCGCGGCGAGGGTGTCGCCGCCGCCGTGGTCGTTGCCGGTGGCGATGCGCGGCGCGCTGAACTCGCGGAAGGTGTCGCCGTCGTAGAGCAGGTCGGTGCTGTACTCCGAGGCGCGCAGGTGGCCGCCCTTCACGATCGCCCACTGCGCGCCCAGCGCGTGCAGCGCCTCGGCGGCCTTGCGGGCGGTGGCGTCGTCGACGACCTCGACGCCGGTGATCAAGCGGACCTCGTCGAGATTCGGGGTGACCACCGTCGCCAGCGGGATGAGCGTATCGCGCACCGCGTCCAGCGCCTCGGCGTGCAGCAGCGGATCTCCGTGCATCGAGGCGGCGACCGGGTCGACGACCAGCGGGACCGCGGCATCACGCCCGATCCCGACCTCGCGGCACACCTCGGCGACGGCCTCGATGATCGCGGTGGAAGCCAGCATGCCGGTCTTGGCCGCGCCGATCCCGATATCGCGGACGACCACCCGCACCTGATCGGCCACGATCTGCGGCGGGATCTCGTGAAATCCGCTGACGCCCACCGTGTTCTGCACGGTCACCGCCGCCACCGCGACGCAGGCGTGCACGCCGCACAGCGCCATGGTCCGCGAATCGGCCTGGATGCCCGCGCCGCCACCGGAATCGGTGCCCGCGATGGTGAGCGCGCGGACGGGGGTCTGGCCATCGGGGGTCAGCGGCAACATCTTCACGCCCCAACCCTACGACCGGCCGTCCGGTTCCGAGACCCCACCTACAAACAGCAAATGAAAACCATTATCATTAACTGGTGATCAACTCCGCCGCCACCGCACCCCTGCCCGTCACCGTCCTGTCCGGCTTCCTCGGCGCGGGCAAGACCACGCTGCTCAACCACATCCTCGCCAACCGGGACGGCCGTCGGGTCGCGGTCATCGTCAACGACATGAGCGAGGTCAATATCGACGCCGCGCTGGTCGCGGGCCAGGGTCATCTCGACCGCACCGAGGAGAAACTGGTCGAGCTGACCAACGGCTGCATCTGCTGCACGCTGCGCGAGGACCTGATCGAGGCCGTCGCCCGGCTCGCCCGCGACGGGCGGTTCGACCAGCTGGTGATCGAGTCGACCGGCATCTCCGAGCCGATGCCGGTGGCCGCGACCTTCGACTGGGAATTCGAGGACGGCTTCCGCCTCGGCGACCTCGCCCGCCTCGACACCATGGTGACCGTCGTCGACGCCTCGACCTTCCTGGCCGAGCTGGTCAAGGGTCAGGCGCTGGCGGAGCGGGAACTCGAAGCGGGCGAGGGTGATTCGCGCACCATCGCGGATCTGCTGGTCGACCAGGTGGAGTTCGCCGACGTGCTGCTGATCAACAAGACCGATTTGGTGAGCGCGAACGCCGCGGCCACCGTCGAGGCGACGGTGCGCAGGCTCAACCCCCGGGCGCACGTACTGCGCACCGAGAAGGGCGCCGTCGACCTGGGCGAAGTGCTCGGCACCGGCCGCTACAACCCGGTGGTGGCCGCCGAGGCCGAGGGCTGGGCGGAGGAACTGGCGGGCGGCCACACTCCCGAAACCGAGGAGTACGGGATCAGCAGCCTCACCTACACCGCCGACCGTCCGTTCCATCCGGAGCGGCTCGGTGCCGCGCTGTCCGGACTGCGGGGGATGTTGCGCAGCAAGGGATTCTGCTGGATCGCGAGTCGTCCGGAGCTGGCGGCGATCTGGTCGCAAGCCGGTCCGAATCTGACCTTCGAGCCGGGAGCCTGGTGGTCGTCGCTCGAAGTGCCGGCGGGACAGGAGATCGTCTTCATCGGAGTGCGTCTCGACAAGGCCGGGGTCCGGCGCGAACTCGATGCCGCGCTGCTCACCGATGCGGAGTTCGCGGCGGGTCCGGCGGGGTGGACCGGCTACGCCGATCCCTTCCCGGCCTGGGGTGACCTGCACGAGCACCACTGATTGCCGCCTTTGGGGCGCGTATCACACTGTGCTGGTGCATGATTCGAATGGGTCGCGACCCACGCACCGATGAGGGGAGCGTGGGCCGCGGCACCGAAGCCGAATCAGGCGAGGCCGGCGAAGAACCGGCGGATATCGCCGACCAGCACCTCGGGCGCCTCGTGCGCGGCATAGTGCCCGGCCGCGTCGTTCGCGCCACCGGATGCCGCGGCGGTGTCGTAGGAATTCCAGCTCACGATATTGCGGTGGTCGCGCTCGGCGAACCGGCGGATCGACTGGAAATCGCCGGCGAACATCGCCAGCCCGGTCGGCACGACGGTCGGCTCGGCCGGGTGTTCGGCGGCGTGCGCGTCCTCGTAGTAGAACCGCAGCGAGGAGCCCGCGGTCCCGGTGAGCCAGTACAGCGCCACGTTCGCGACGATGAACTGCGCGTCGAGCGATTCGCCGAACAGCTGGGAGTTCCAGCCGAGCAGGCCGATCGGGGAGTCGGCGAGGGCGTAGGCCAGGGTCTGCGGCTGCTGACTGTGCAGGGTGTTGAAGGCCATCTTGTTCTCGTGGAACCACTGGAGGTGCTGCAGCGCGGCCATATCCGCCTCCGAGAGGCCCTCGAATTCCGCCGGGTCGCCGGACGGGAACGAAAACAGCTGGGTGACATGCACGCCGATCACCTGCTCCGGCGCGATCCGGCCGAGCTCGGGCGAGACCATCGAGCCGCCGTCGTTGCCGATGGCGCCGTAGCGCTCGTAGCCGAGGCGCGCCATCAGCTCCGCCCAGGCGCGGGCGGTGCGGTAGCGGTTCCAGCCGGTGCTGCGGGTCGGGCCGGAGAAACCGAAGCCGGGCAGCGACGGGATGACCAGGTGGAAGGCGGGATCCTCGGCCGATTCCGGCTCGGTGAGCGGCGCGATGACATCGACATATTCCAGGATCGAGCCGGGCCAGCCGTGGGTCAGGATCACCGGTGTCGCGTCGGGCCGCGAGGAGCGGATGTGCAGGAAGTGGATGTCCTCACCCTCGATCTCGGTGGTGAACTGCGGGTACGCGTTCAGCTCGGACTCCAGTGCGCGCCAGTCGAACTGCTCGAGCCAGTACTGGGCGAGGGTGCGGACGCGATCGGCCGGGACGCCGTAGGAGTCGCCGACGCCCGGCAGCTCGTCCGGGTACAGCGCGCCGCGGAGGCGGGCGGCGAGGTCGTCGAGACGGGCCTGGGGGACGTCGATGCGGAAGGGGGTGATGGTGGCCGTGGTGGTCATGACGACTCCTTCTAATGAAACGGAATGTTTCGTTCTGTTCCAAACATAGCAGAACGGATCATTCCGTTTCAAGTGGTAGGCTGATATTCATGCCGAAGCAGACCGAAGCCGCAGCTCAGCCCCGTTTACCCGGCCGCAAGGCGCAGGCCGCCCGCAACGACGGGCTGATCCTCGACGCCGCCCGCGCCGTGTTCCTCGATGACCCGACCGCCCCGATCGCGGCCGTCGCGGAACGCGCGGGCGTCGGCATCAGCGCCCTCTACCGGCGCTACCCGAGCAAGGAGGTGCTGCTGCGCACGCTGTGCCATGAGGGGCTGCGCCGGTTCAATGCCGAAGCCGATGCGGCACTGGAGGATTCGGACGGCTGGCGCGGATTCGTCGGGTTCCTGGAACGGGTGGTCGACGCCGACGTGCACTCGCTGACGGTGAACCTCGCCGGCACGTTCACGCCCGACGAAACGATGTTGCCCGATGTCGTGCACTCGGGAGAGGCCGCCGCGGAGCTGGTGCGCCGGGCCCACGCGAGCGGACGGCTGCGGGCCGATTTCGACGCGCAGGACGTCGGGCTGCTGCTGGAAGCCTGTGCCGCGGTCACAATGCCCGATCCGGTCCGGACGGCCGAGTTGCGGCAGCGGGTGCTCGCGCTGTTGATAGATGGAATGACGGCCGAGGGCGAGTTGCCAGGCCCGCCACCCGCTGTCGGCGAATACGCCTGGCGATGGGAGCGCAGGCCATGAGCGGGTCGTTCGGCCGCGACGAGGTGGGGCTGGTGGCAGACTTGGCGCGACCATCCGACACCGCAGGAGGCACGTCGTGAACTGGACCTTGGAAGTGGTGATCGTCCCCGTGTCCGATATCGATCGGGCCAAGGATTTCTACGCGAATCGACTCGGCTTCGTCGTCGACCACGACACCGTGATCTCCGACGACGTGCGCATCGTGCAACTCACCCCGCCCGGCTCCGGCTGCTCGATCGTCATCGGCAAGGGCGCGGTGCCCGAGATGCCGCCCGGCTCGCTGAAGGGGTTGCAGCTGGTGGTGCCCGATATCGAGCAGGCGCACGCCGAATTGGTGGCGCGTGGCGTCGAGGTCACCGACGTGCAGTCGCTGGGGCAGAACCCGTCGCCGACACCGCACCCGCTCGACAATGTCGGCTTCGTCTTCTTCAGCGATCCCGACGGCAACGGCTGGGCCGTGCAGCAGATCTCCAGCCGCGCCGGGTAATTCTCGAGCTGATTCGAACCCTGTCGGGGGACCCGTCCGGGCGGGCACCATGCACGAATGCTGTTGGCGAGCCCCACCGAAACCGACGAGCGACGGATCCCGCTGTACCGTCGCCCAGGCTTCCTGCGCGCGCTCTCGCCGATCGTGCTGCTGCTCGTCTGGCAGATCGGCAGCACCAGCGGCTGGATCCCGGCCAAGAAGCTGCCCGCGCCGTCGGTCGTCTTCGACGCGGGACTCGAGACCTTCCGGTCCGGCCAGCTCGGTGAAGCGCTGCTGGTCTCCGGCCAGCGCGCCCTGTACGGCTTCGTGCTCGGGGCGGTGCTCGCGCTGGTGCTCGGAGTCCTCGCCGGCCTGAGCAAGATCGGTGAGTACGCGGTCGACCCGCCGCTGCAGATGATCCGCACCATCCCGCTGTTCGGCCTGATCCCGCTGTTCATCATCTGGTTCGGCATCGGTGAGGAACCGAAGGTCTATCTGATCGCGCTCGGCGTGTTCTTCCCGCTGTACCTCAACACCTTCGCGGGTATCCGCCAGCTCGACCCCAAACTGCTCGAGCTCGGCGGTGCCCTTCGCCTGGGACTCGGCGAGCGACTGCGGCTGCTGATCCTGCCCGGCGCTCTGCCGCAGATCCTGGTCGGCGTCCGGCAGAGCCTCGGCATCGCCTGGCTCTCGCTCATCGTGGCCGAGCAGATCAATGCCAGCGCGGGTCTGGGCTTCGTCGTCAACAACGCCCGCGAATTCCTGCGCACCGACATCGTCGTGTTCGGCCTGGTCATCTACAGCCTGCTCGGCCTGCTCACCGACTCGATCGTGCGCCTTCTCGAACGCCGCGCCCTGCGCTGGCGCCCGGCGGTGCACCGCTGATGGCTGTCTTCGTCACCACCGCCGATCTCCGGACCACCCTGTCCCGGCTATCGGCAGGCCTGCCACCCGCCGCCGCTCGACCGTGAGGATCCCGCCATGACCGCTGCTACCGGCACATCCCTTTCCGCGAGACCCGCAGTCGGACCAACTGCCGCGCGAATCACCGCTCTTGGCAAGCGATTCGGCGACCGTACTGTGCTCGACGGAATCGATCTCGAGATCGGTGCGGGCGAGATCGTGGCGCTGGTCGGGCGCAGCGGGTCGGGGAAGTCGACCCTGTTGCGCATTCTCGGTGGGCTCGATACCGCCAGTCGCGGTGAGGTTTCCGTCGACGGCAGGCCGACGATCGTGTTCCAGGAGCCGCGGCTCATTCCGTGGCAGCCGGTGGTGCGCAATGTCGCCCTCGGCAGGCCCAAGCCGCGCAATCGCCGCGCCGACGAGCGGGCCGCGCGTGACCTGCTCGCCGAGGTCGGCCTCGCCGGTCGCGCCGATGCGTGGCCGCTGACGCTGTCCGGCGGCGAGGCGCAACGCGCGGCACTGGCACGCGCGCTGGTGGCCGAGCCGACGCTGCTGCTGCTCGACGAACCCTTCGGCGCCCTGGACGCGCTGACCCGCCTGACCATGCACGAACTGCTGCTCGGCCTGCACGCCCAGCGTGCGTTCGGCGTGCTGCTGGTGACTCACGATGTGCTCGAGGCGATCACCCTGGCCGACCGTGTCCTCGTCCTGGACGAGGGGCGCATCGCCGCCGACGTGCCCATCGACCTGCCGCGTCCGCGCACCGCGGGCGCCCCGGAAATCGCCGACTACGCCACGCGGCTGCTCGCGCTCCTCGGCGTCACCCACTGACCGTCCAACGCACGAAAGTTGTTCCCGTGAAACGCACTCCGAAGACCCGCCTGGCCGGGCTCGCCCTCGCCGTCGTCGCCGCTCTCTCGCTGAGCGCCTGCGGTGACGACGCGGCGCCATCGGGGCCCGTCGACCTGAGCACCGTGACACTGAAAGTCGGTGACCAGAAGGCGATCTCGATCGAGGTACTGCTCAAGGCGTCGGGCCAGCTGGAGAACCTGCCCTACAAGATCGAGTTCTCCACCTTCACCGCGGGCCTGCCGCTGGTCGAGGCGGCCAGCGCCGGTGGCATCGACATCGCCCAGACCGGCAACACCCCGGTCATCTTCGGTGCGGCGGCCGATGCCGACATCAAGATCGTCGGCGCGCTCTCGGCGACCGGCAAGGGTGATGCGATCCTGGTCGGCAAGGACTCGGCGATCGGCTCGGTCGCGGCGCTGAAGGGCAAGAAGGTCGCGGTCTACAAGGGCAGCTCGGCCAACGCGAATCTGCTGCTGCAACTGCAGAAGTCGGGCCTGTCGCTCGGCGACATCGAGCCGGTCTACCTCGCTCCCGCCGACGGCTACACCGCGCTCACCCGCGGCGACGTCGACGCCTGGGCGACGTGGGACCCCTACACCGCCATCGCCGAAAAGGAGATCGGCGCGAAGTCGATCGCCACCGCCGACCAGGCCGCCAACGGCTACAACTTCTGGGTCGCGGGCAACAAGGCCGTCGGCGACGCGGGCAAGTCCGCCGCCATCGCCGACTTCTTCCAGCGCTACGCCGCCGCCACCAAATGGTCGTCGGACAATCTCGACACCTGGTCGACCAAGTACGCCGAACTCACCCAGATCAGCGTCGACGCCTCCCGCACCACCTGGACCCGCTCGATCAAGGAACCGATCAAGCTCACCGACCAGGTGATCGCCTCCGAACAGGAGATCGCCGACGCCTTCACCAAGGCCAAAGCCATCCCCGGCAAGGTCGACTTCGAGTCCTTCGTCGACACCAGATTCGACAAGGCCTAGTACCTTCTCGCTCCCACGGCTGGTCCGGTGCTTCGTCACCGCACCGGCCGTCGGTCATGCCGGACCTGCCGCAGCCATTGCCGGGAGGGCTCGGTCGCACTCGGTAGCTTGTCGACAACGGACGTCGACGGCCTAGCGGCCGGTGAGGTGGCCCAGCGTGAGCGACACACAGGAGAAGACCTACGGTGCCATCCGGTGGGTGATACTCGGCGTGCTGTGCGCCAGCCTGTTGCTGGTGGCGATGGACGCCACGATTCTCAATGTCGCGCTGCCGTCGCTGATCGACGACCTGCAGGTCGGGCCGCTCGAGCAGCTGTGGATCATCGACATCTACGGCCTGGTGCTCGGCGGGTTGCTCATCACCACGGGCGCGCTGGGCGACCGGGTGGGCCGAAAGCTGTTGTTCATCAGCGGTTTCGTGCTGTTCGGCATCGCCTCGGTGATCGCGGCGACCGCCGGGAGCGCGGCCCAGCTGATCGGCGGCCGAGTGCTGCTCGGCATCGGTGGCGCGATGGTGATGCCGTCGACCCTCTCGCTGATCCGCAATATCTTCACCGACGTGCGCGAGCGCACCATGGCCATCGGGATCTGGGCGGCGGTGGCAGGTGTCGGCGCGACGGTGGGGCCGATCGTCGGCGGGTTTCTGGTCGAGCACTTCGGGTGGTCGTCGGCGTTCTGGCTGAATGTGCCGGTGGTGCTGGTGACGGTGGTGGTCGGGCTGTGGGTGCTGCCGGAATATCGCGCGCCGCAAGCGGGCGGCCTCGACTGGTTCGCCGCGGCGCTCTCGATCGCGGGCATCGTGTGCCTGGCCTGGGGAATCAAGCACCTCGCGAAAGGTGAAGCGAGCGTTGTCGACTGGGCGATTCTGCTGGTCGGGATCGGCGCGCTGGCCTGGTTCACCCGGCGTCAGCTCACCGCCACCGACCCGCTGCTGGACGTGCGGTTGTTCCGCAACGGCGTGTTCACCGCGGCTGCCGTGGCGACCCTGCTGGCCATGATGGCCATCGGCGCGGCGATGTTCCTGATCTCGCTGTGGTTGCAGTACGTCCACGGATACAGCCCGTCGCAGGCCGGTATCCGGATGCTGCCCGCCGCCCTCACCCTGCTCACCGCCTCGCTGCTGACCCCGATGCTGATGGACAAGTTAGGTGTCCGCACCGTGCTCGGCGTCGGCCTCGGCGCGGTGGCACTGGGCTTCCTGCTGCTTGCGGTGAGCCCGGAGCCGACGACCTATCCGGTGATCGCACTGGTCCTGGTGTCTTTCGGGCTCGGCGACGGCATGGCGGTGACCGCGGCCGCCGCCGTCCTCGTCGGAGCTGTCCCCGCCGACCGTGCCGGTCAGGCGGGCGCGGTGGAGGAGACGAACTACGAGGTCGGCGTAGGTTTCGGTGTCGCACTGCTCGGCAGTCTGCACGCCAGGATCTTCAGTCAGCACATGGCCAACCTGCCGGTCCCCGCCGACAAGGTGGACCAGGCGAGCGGGTCGGTCGGCGGCGCTGCCGAGGTGGCGACGGAACTCCCCGAACCAGCCCGCACCCAGCTGGTAGCCGCCGCGAGCCACGCCTTCGACACCGCGCTCACCACCACGGCCTACCTCTCGGCCGCGGTGGTCGGCGTCGTCACCGTCGTCACGGTCTGGCTGGTGCCTAGAGGCTTTCGCGTCACCGGTGGCCACGGTTAGGCCGGAGATATCTATTGACGCAACCAATTGGTTGCAATAACCTGAATTGCAATCAATCGGTTGCTATAGAAGGAGGCATCATGGGATTTCCTGATCAGATCGTGCGGACAGTCGAGCTCGCGCATCCGCCCGCCAAGGTGTGGGCGGCGATCACCACCGCCGAAGGGCTGGCGAGCTGGTTCGGCAATACCGCGGAGATCGACCTGCGGCCCGGTGGGGATATGCGGATGACCTGGAACGAGGGGTTCGCGGCGGACATGCGGGTGGAGCGGGTCGAGGAGCCGACCGTGTTCGGCTACACCTGGCCGATCAACGGCCTGCCCGACGACGATCCGCGGCGCACCTATGTCGAGTTCACCCTCGAGCCGGTCGGGGCGGGCACCCGGCTGACCGTCGTCGAGACCGGGTTCGCCCAGCTGCCCGACGACCTTCACAAGGAGGCGTTCGAGGGCAATGTCGGTGGCTGGAAGAGCGAGCTGGGTGAGCTCGTCGAGTACCTCGATGCGGCCTGAGCTAGAGGCCACCGCCGAACGGGTCTTCGTCGCGCTGGCCGATCCGAGCAGGCGGTCCGTGCTGGCCGCACTCGCCGCACATGGACCGTCCACCGCGACCGACCTCGCCGATCGCCTGCCCATCACGCGCCAGGCGATCGCGAAACACCTCGCCCTGCTGACTGATGCGGGCTTGGTGATCCCGGAACCGGGCGAGCGGCGTCGCGTGCGCTATCGCCTCGACTCCGCGCCGATGCAAGTGGCACAGCAATTTCTGGCTGCCCTCTCGCGCGACTGGGACGGCCCCCTCGACGCGCTCCGCCGACATCTGGACGGCTGAGCCGGAAGGAAAAACAATGAGCGACAACGATTTCACCGCCACCATCACCGTGGACAAGTCACCCGACGAGGTGTTCGCCGCCATCAACAATGTCTGGGGCTGGTGGTCGGAGACCATCGAGGGCACCACCGGATCGGTCGGCGACAGCTACCTCTTCGAGGTGCCGGGCATCCATCGCTGCACGATGACGACCACCGAATCCGTCCCCGGCCGCCGCCTGGTCTGGCACGTGAGCGACTCGCACCTCGCGTTCGTCGAGGACACCACCGAATGGGAGGACACCGACGTCGTCTTCGACATCACCGAAGGCGCCGACGGAACCGAAATCCGTTTCACCCATCGGGGTCTGGTGCCAGCCGGCGAATGCTACGAGGTGTGCTCCAACGCCTGGGGCGCCTACGTCACCACGAGCCTGCGCGGCCTGCTCACCACCGGTCAGGGCGATCCGTTCCGCCGCACCAGCACCGCGGAATCGGAGTTGCGCAAGCACGGCAACGACGACCTGGTGAACCTGGACGCCCTGCGCTGATCAGCCGCGCGGTGCGATGAGCAGTGTCTGCGTGCTGCGCCCGATCGGCCCGGTCTCGTCGAACAACGCCGATTCGGCGAGGCCGATGCCGTGCGGCTGCGGATGGGTCACCGCGTCCAGGCACACCCACTCGCCGACCGGCTGCCGGTGCAGGGTGACGGTCAGGTCGGTATTGATGAACAGGTACTTCGACCAGTCGAGCACCGAACTCACCCCGTTGCCCGAGTCGGCGGCGGCCAGCGTCCGCTCGAGGGGGCTCGGGGTGGTGCCCGCGACGATCGGATACTTCAACCGGATCCAGCAGATCGCGGGCCCCGGCCGTCCGAAAGAGCCGGAGGCGAAACGGTATTCGATACCGGTGTGGAAGCCGATCCGCTGATCGGAGGGGAACACCTCGGGTTCCGTCGCCGTCGGCAGCGGACGTGTACCACTGGGCAGGAACTCGACCGGCAGATCGAGCGCCGGCTCACTGAGCTTGAGCCGCCACGCATTGGCCTGCATCACCGGCCCACGCTCCGACGACAAAGTCGCCTGGATCAGCTCCACGCTCCGCCCCGACCGCACCACCTCGGCGGTCGCGGTCAACGGCGCCAGCGGCACGGGCCCCAGAATCTCCACCGCGACCCGCCCGACCTGAAACCCCGCCCGCGGCGCACACCGCTCGATCACATGCCCGAGCAGCGCCGAGGGCGGCCCCGCATGCTGCGCGTCCGGCGACCACGGCCCACGAGTGAGCTCGGTCGACTCGAACCGGTTCGGATCCGCCGGGTCTGGGCGATAGAAGGCTTCGGCCATATCGCCGACGCTACCGCAGGGGACGCGCGGCTACTGCCCGCCTTCGGCGGAGCCACTGGTCAGAGCGGTGAGAAGGTCGAGGAGGGGGCGGATAGGGCAGGGGTTGATGTCGGTCGACGTGCAACCGAGGGATGCGGAGCCGGAGTCGGCGACAGGGGATGCCGCCTGGGCGGTGCCGAGTGGGGTGGCGAGGGACAGAGCGGCGGCCGCGGCGGCACCGGCGACGAAGCGTTTCGTGCGAGCTTGCATGTCAGCACCCTACTGACCGGGGCGTGTGGGGAAAGCCCCCGAAATCCTGGGCTCGCTCAGTGCCCCGCCTCGTGGGCGAGGGTGACGGCGGAGATCGAGGACCGTCAGCCGATCGTCCATCGGCTCAACGGCCAGCCATTCGTGCCGAGCTTGTCCGTGTCGTTGACGAGATTGTCGGTGAGGGTGAAGCGGTGGTCCGACTCGATGACCGCCTCGACGACTACGTCACGCGCGGTCGGCCGGTCCGGATCGCCCAGCGTGTCCAGCAGCACCGTGGTGAGAACGGCGCCAACCCGGGATCCGTACGCCCGCGACCTGCCACGTCCTCGATCTTCCCAGATCGAGACCGGTGACGACGTCGATCAGGACGACGGGGCCACGTCGACGAACCAGGTCGAGCCGGTGTCGATACAGCGCGCCGAAATACAGACCGGCCTCGTTCACACCGTCGAACAGGCAGTCGCGGTCCAGCAGATTCATGCCGACGGTGCCGTAGGACCCGCGCCAGGAATAGCCGGGGGCGTCGGGGTCGGGACAATGCTAGCCCCGGAAACAGCCGGGACCGGCGCGGCGGAGCCGTGCCGGTCCCGGAGAAACGGAGTCGTCAGACGACCGGCAGGTACACCTGGCTGCCGTGGTCGGTGAACTCGGCCGACTTCTCGGCCATGCCGGCTTCGATGGCGGCGACGTCGGTGAGGCCCTGCTTCTCGGCGTATTCGCGCACGTCGGCGGAGATCCGCATGGAGCAGAACTTGGGACCGCACATGGAGCAGAAGTGGGCGGTCTTGGCGGGCTCGGCGGGCAGGGTCTCGTCGTGGTATTCGCGGGCGGTGTCCGGGTCGAGCGAGAGCGCGAACTGGTCGTGCCAGCGGAATTCGAAACGGGCCTTGGACAATTCGTTGTCGCGGTCCTGGGCGTGCGGGTGGCCCTTGGCGAGGTCGGCGGCGTGGGCGGCGATCTTGTAGGTGATCACACCGACCTTGACGTCGTCGCGGTTGGGCAGGCCCAGGTGTTCCTTGGGGGTGACGTAGCAGAGCATCGCGGTGCCGGCCTGGGCGATGATCGCGGCGCCGATCGCCGAGGTGATGTGGTCGTAGGCTGGCGCGATATCGGTGGCCAGGGGGCCGAGTGTGTAGAAGGGCGCCTCTTCGCAGAGCTCTTCTTCCAGGCGAACGTTCTCGACGATCTTGTGCATCGGCACGTGACCGGGGCCCTCGATCATCACCTGCACGCCATAGGATTTCGCGATCTTGGTGAGCTCGCCGAGGGTACGCAGTTCGGCGAACTGGGCCTCGTCGTTGGCGTCGGCGATCGAGCCGGGACGCAGGCCGTCACCGAGGGAGAAGGTGACGTCGTACTTGGCGAGGATCTCGCAGAGCTCACGGAAGTGCGTGTACAGGAACGATTCCTGGTGATGGGCCAGACACCACGCGGCCATGATCGAACCACCGCGCGAGACGATGCCGGTGACGCGCTTGGCGGTCAGCGGGATGTAGCGCAGCAGCACGCCCGCGTGCACGGTCATGTAGTCCACACCCTGCTCGCACTGCTCGATCACGGTGTCGCGGTACATCTCCCAGGTGAGCTTGGTGGGATCACCGTTCACCTTCTCCAGCGCCTGGTAGATCGGCACGGTGCCGATCGGGACGGGGGAGTTGCGCAGGATCCACTCGCGGGTCTCGTGGATGTTCTTGCCGGTCGACAGATCCATGATGGTGTCGGCGCCCCAGCGCGAGGCCCACACCATCTTCTCGACCTCTTCGGCGATCGACGACGACACCGCCGAGTTGCCGATGTTCGCGTTGATCTTGACCAGGAACTTCTTGCCGATGATGGTCGGCTCCAGCTCCGGGTGCTTGTGGTTGGCCGGGATCACCGCTCGACCGGCGGCGACCTCGTCACGCACCAGCTCCGGCGAGACGCCCTCACGCGCGGCGATGAAGCGCATTTCCGAGGTGATGACGCCCTGGCGCGCCCAGGCGAGCTGGGTGGGCGGGCCGTCGACGGCGGGCTTGTCCCACTCGTCACGCAGCTTCGGCAGACCGGCCTCGAGGTCGATCACCGCGTTGTCGTCGGTGTACGGGCCGGAGGTGTCGAAGACGTCGAAGTGATCGCCGTTGGTGAGGTTGATCCGGCGCACCGGAATGCGCAGGCCGTCGACCTCTTGGTAGTGCTTGACGCTGCCCTGGATCGGCCCGGTGGTGACGGTGTCGACCGGAGCGGTGCTCCCGTTCGAAGGCGTGGCTGTGCCCATGGTGTTTCCTCCCTACGCCGGCATTACCCGGTCAGGTTCATACGGTCGACGGCCCTGAGCGCCCTTCGAATGGGCTAGCCGTCCTCTCAGCCCGCTGGTGCGAGCCCCCGTTGGCGTGTGAAATTTTCCGGGCCGACGATACCCGCCGTGGTTCGCGACCCGCCCGGGAACTCCGCCGACGGGCCGCGAACAGCTCAGACCGAGACCGGTGCGGGTACCGGCCGCTCGGCCTCGCCGGGCTCCGGCTCGTCCGCCTCGTGCAGCCCGAACCTGTTGTGCAGCTTGACCAGTGGCTTGGGCGACCACCAGTTCCAGGTGCCCATCATCCGCATCAGCGCGGGCGCGAGCAGCCCGCGGATGACGGTGGCGTCGCTGATCACGGCCAGCGCGCAGCCGAGGCCGAACAGCTTCATCATCGACACGCCGGAGGTCGCCACGCCGAGGAACACGATGCTCATCAGCAGCGCGGCGGCGGTGAAGATGCGGCCGGTGCGGGCCACGCCCATGGCGACAGCCTCGGTATTGCCCTCGGTGGTCTTGGGCCCGGCCAGCCACTCCTCGCGGATCCGGGAGAGCAGGAACACCTCGTAGTCCATCGAGGCGCCGAAGGCCAGGCTGAACATGAGGATGGGCATGGCCAGGTTGAGCGTGCCGGTGGAGGTGAAGCCGAGCAGTCCCGACAGGTTCCCCTCCTGGAAGATCCACACCATCGCGCCGAACGTCGCGGCCAGCGACAGGATGTTCAGCGCCAGCGCCTTCACCGGCAGCACCACACTGCCGGTGAACAGGAACAGCAGCACCAGCGTGGTGATCGCGATCAGCGCGCCCGCCAGCGGCAGCTTGCCGGTGATCGCGGTGACCGAGTCCTGGTTGAGGGCGGCCGGGCCGGTGACCAGCGCCTCGGACGGAGCGGGGACGGCACGCACCGCGTCGAGCTGGGTGCGGCCCGCGTCGGAGTACGGGTCGAGCGTGGTCGCGACCGACAGGTACGCGCCCGCCGACGGGTCCGACATCTCCGGCACGCCGGCGGCCACCCGCAACCCGTTGCGATAGACGGCGGAGCTGCTGAGGACGGCGGGCACATCGGGCACCGTGGACAGCTCGCGGGCGTAGGCGTCCAGGTCGGCGGGGGTGCCACGGAACTCGGGCAGCACGATGGTCGCGCTCGACGCCATGTCGGCGTCGAACTCGGTGCGCAGCACGTCACCGACCTCGCGACTGGCCACCCCGGTTGGCAGCGAGCGGTCGTCGGGGTAGCCGAACTGGACGCCGAGGAACGGCGAGCCGAGCAGCAGCAGGAACGCGGTGGTGGCCAGCGCGATCGGCAGCGGACGCTTCATCACGGCCGTGACCAGGCGGTACCAGAACGTCTGCCGCGGCTGCTTCTCCGCGCGCGGCGCCAGCCGGAACAGCTTGCGCAGCGGTGCGCGCAGGTCGATCGCATCGATCCGGTTGCCGACCAGGATGAGCAGCGCGGGCAGCACGATCACGGCCGCGGCGGTGGCGGCCGCGACGACCGCGATGCCCGCGTAGGCGAACGACTTGAAGAAGTACTGCGGGAACACCAGCAGCGCCGACAGCGACAGCGCGACGACCAGCGCCGAGTAGACCACCGTCCGGCCCGCGGTGCGGATCGACCGGATCACCGCGTCGGTGGGGGTGGCGCCCGCGGTCAGTTCCTCGCGATACCGGCTGACGATGAACAGGCTGTAGTCGATCGCCAGCGCGAGGCCGAGCGCGGTGGTCATGTTCAGCGCGAAGATCGACACATCGGTGACCGCGGTGAGCACCCGCAGGATGCCGAGCGCGGCCGCGATGGCGAACAGGCCGATCGCGATGGGCAGCGCCGCGGCGACGACACTGCCGAACACCAGCGCCAGCAGCAGACCGGTCACCGGGATGGCGACGGCCTCGGCGATCACCAGATCCTTGCTGATCTGGGTGTTGATATCGGAGAACGACGCGGCGGGTCCGCCCGCCTCGATCGTCACCGGCCCGCCCGCGACCTGTACTTCCTCGCTGAGCTTGCCCGCGCGCAGCGGCAGCTCGGCGTCGTCGCCCTCGATGGTGGCCAGGATGAGCGCCCGCTTGCCGTCCTTGCTGCGCAGGGCCTGCTTCAGATCGGGGCGCGAGGTCCAGTACGACTGCACGCCGCTGACGATCTCGGGATCTTTTTGCAGCTGGGCGATCGCGGTATCGGCGGCGGCGCGCGCCGCGGGCGAATCAGCGCCGTCCTCGGCCGTTACGAGCAGGACGTAGTTCGGCTCGGAGCCGGGGAAGTGCTCGCTCAGGTACTGGCTCGCCTGCACCGAATCGAGATCCTCGGTGACGAATCCGCCCGATTTCATATGTGAGTGGACGGTGGCGCCGATCGCGCCACACAGGATCATCAGCAACAGGGCGACCGCGACCACCAGTCGTGGTCGGCCCACGGCGGCGCGGGCGATTTTCGTCAACATCGTCGGGGGGCTCTCTGCTAGGGATCGTCGAAAGTCACCGTAGCCCGCAATGAATTCTGCTCGATACCACCCCAAGGTGGAGGATCAACCACTATCATCTCCGCCCTTGGGTGGTTGCCGGGTGGTCCGGCTACCGCTCTACTGCGTAGCCGATCCGCTTGTCAGGCCGCCAAGCAAATTGGCGATGATGTGCTCCGCCCGCTCGGAGGAGCTCGGCGCGCAGGTCGGCGGATACGGTGGGCAATCGGCTGCGGCCGGCGCCGCCATCGGCAGCTGGACGAGGCTGATGACGGCAAAACCTGCCATGGCGGCGATGGTGGATTTCATGGATGTACCTCCGGATGCGATGTTCTGACGCGGTCACGGTATCGATGTGTACGGTGGCCGCGGCAGACCCGAGTTCCGGTGGCATCAAGTGTTGCGGGCGGGCAGGATTCGTCCGCTGACCTGGCCGAGGCCGATGCGGCGGCCGGCCGTGCCGGGGGCGGTGGCTGTGATCGTCACCTCGTCGCCGTCGGCCAGGAAGGTACGGGATTCGCCGCCAACGGTGACGGGTTGCGTTCCGCCCCAAGACAGTTCGATGAATGAACCGCGCTGGTCGGGTTCGGGACCGGAGATGGTGCCGGAGGCGTAGAGATCGCCGGGGCGGATGGAGGCGCCGTTGGCGGTGAGGTGGGCGAGCATCTGCGCGGGGGACCAGTACATGCGCGAATAGGGCGGGTGCGCAACGATTTCGTCGTTCCAGCTGACGGCCAGGTCGATGTCGAGGCCGTAGTTGTCGGTGCCGCGCAGGTAGGGAAGTGGTTCCGGCGACTGCGCTGGCAGGGGAATCCGGGCCTCGGCCAGCGCGGCGAGCGGGGTGATCCACGCGGAGATCGAGGTGCTGAACGACTTGCCGAGGAACGGGCCGAGTGGCTGGTACTCCCAGGCCTGGATGTCGCGGGCCGACCAGTCGTTGACCAGGGCGACGCCGAAGACATGCTCGGCGAACTCGTCGACACCCACCGGAACACCGAGCGGCGAGCCGGTGCCGACCACGAAACCCAGCTCGGCCTCGATATCGAGGCGTTGCGAAGGCCCGAAATCCGGTGCCCCCGAATCGGTGCGGCGCTGTCCCTGTGGGCGGATCACCGGCGTCCCCGACACGATGACCGTTCCCGCTCGGCCGTGGTATCCCACAGGGAGATGCCGCCAATTAGGCAGCAGCGGTTCACTATCCGGGCGGAACAGCCTGCCCAGGTTCGTGGCGTGGTCGATGCTGGCGTAGAAGTCGACGTAGTCGCCGATCCGTACCGGCAGCGCCAGGTCCACCGCGTCGACGGGATGCAGCGCGTCGACCGGCAGTTCGGTCTCGGCGAGCTCGCGCAGGCGGTCACGCACCGTACGCCAGCGAGCAGGCCCGGCGGCGAGGAAGGCATTCAGGTCCGGTCGAGCGAAGATCGGATCACCGAGCAGCACAACCAGATCCAGCACGGTGTTGCCCAGTCTGACCCCAACTCGGAACTCGCCATCCGGCGGCGCGAAGACCCCGTACGGCATGTTCTCCGGCCCGAACAGCGAGTCCGGGTGGACGTCGACGCGCAGCAGCCGGGCGCTCATCGCAGCCCCGGCCCTCGCCCGGACCAGGTCCAGGCATACGCGGGATCCTCGCAGGCCAGCGCGCCCTCCCCGAGTTGCAGCGGCCGGAAGGTATCGACCATCACCGCCAGTTCGTCGAAGAACTCCGCGCCGATGCTGCGCTCGTAGGCGCCCGGCTGCGGGCCGTGCGCGTACCCGCCGGGATGCACCGACACCGAACCCTGGGTGATCCCGGAACCTTTGCGCGCCGCGTAGTTTCCGCCGCAATAGAACATGATCTCGTCGGAATCCACATTCGAGTGGTAGTACGGCACCGGAATCGACAGCGGGTGGTAGTCCACCTTGCGCGGCACGAAATTGCACACGACGAAGTTGATGCCCTCGAATGCCTGATGCACCGGCGGCGGCTGATGCACCCGGCCGGTGATCGGTTCGAAGTCGGCGATATCGAAGGTGTACGGGTACAGGCAGCCGTCCCAGCCGACCACATCGAACGGGTGTGTGGCATAGGTCATCCTGGTGCCGACCACTTCCGCGCCGGGCCGGTGCTTGACCAGCACCTCCACCTCGGACCCCTCGGCGAGCAGGGGTTCGGACGGGCCGTGCAGGTCCCGCTCGCAGTACGGCGAATTCTCCAGCAGCTGACCGAATTTCGAGAGATAGCGCTTGGGCGGCGTGATGTGGCTCGACGCCTCGATCACATACGCGCGCAACGGTTCCTCGCCCGTCGGCAGCCAGCGATGGGTGGTCGCGCGCGGCATGATCACCTGATCGCCTTGCTTGACCGGCACCACCCCGAACACGCTCTCCACCACGGCCGCACCGGATTCCACGTACACCAGCTCATCGCCGATGGCATTGCGGTACAGCGGGGACGCGCCCTTGGCGACCACATACGAGATCCGCACATCGGCATTGCCGAGCAGCAGCCTGCGGCCGGTCACGGGGTCGGTCTCGGCGGGCGTATCGCCGGGGAAGAGATCGGGAAGGCGCAGGTGGCGATGGCGCAGTGGATGATTCGGCGTCAGCGATTGGTCGGGCAGTTCCCACACGGTCGCGTCGACGATCGCGGGCGGTAGGCCGCGGTGGTAGAGGAGCGAGGAGTCACCGGAGAAGCCCTCCTCGCCCATCAGCTCCTCGTAATAGAGGTTGCCGCGCTCGTCCCGATGCTGCGTATGCCGCTTCGGTGGAACAGCGCCGAGCTGCCGATAAAACACTGGTCCGCCTCTCCGAGCCTCTGGCCAGACTTAGGAGCGTTACCGGTGGCGACGCGGCCGCCGGTAGGCAGTATTCAGCTTAGCCCGTACCCGGTGAGTTACCCATGTACTCGCTAGGCAGGGGCGCAGAACTCCGCGATGACCGGGGCGTGGTCGCTGGCGCCCTTGCCCTTGCGCTCGTCCCGGTCGACAGAGGCGTCCTCGACCGTGTCGGCGAGGGCGGGGGAGGCGAGGATGAAATCGATGCGCATGCCCTCCTTGCGGGGGAAACGCAGCTGGGTGTAGTCCCAGTAGGTGTAGACGCCGGGTCCCGGCGCGAACGGGCGCATCACATCGCGGAAGCCGGTGTCGAGCATGCTCTGGAACGCGGCGCGCTCTGGCCCCGAGGTGTGGGTCTTGCCTTCGAAGAACTCCGGCGACCACACGTCGTCGTCGGTCGGCGCGATATTCCAGTCGCCGACCAGGGCGATCTTCGCCGCCGGATCGTCGGCCAGCCAGCCGGTCGCCTGCTCACGCAAGGTCGACAGCCAGTTCAGTTTGTAGGCGTAATGCGGGTCGGCGAGCGCGCGGCCGTTGGGCACGTACAGGCTCCACACCCGCACTCCGCCGCAGGTCGCGCCGATCGCCCTTGCCTCGACCACCGGCGACTCGATCAGCGAGTCGCCCGCGTTCTTGTCGAAACCGGGCTGGTGCGGGAACGCGACCTCGACATCGGTCAGGCCGACCCTGGACACGATGGCGACACCGTTCCACTGGTTGAGCCCGACGTGGGCGACCTCGTAGCCCGCCGCGTCGAACTGCTCGTAGGGGAACTGGTCGTCGCGGCACTTGGTTTCCTGGATCGCCAGCACATCGATGTCATGGCGGTCGAGGAAGGCGGTGACCCGATCGACGCGGGAGCGGACCGAGTTGACGTTCCAGGTGGCGAGACGCACTGTCGCGTTCCTTTCGGAGTTTTTGGCGGCTGGCGCCGCGGTTCGAGGCCCTGTGACCTCGATTCTTCCCTCCCTACGGGCACTCCTTCGTCGCACCCTCCGGTCAGTCCAGAATCGAGGGCGGGCCTCGAACTACGTGGCGCTGGGCGGCGCGGCGTAGCGGTAGCTGTGGTGTTCGAGGAAACCGAGCTCGCGGTAGAGCGCGAGTCCGGCAGAATTACCCATTTCGACCTGCACGTAAGCGTGGGTGGCACCGTGTTCGGCGCCCCAGCGGATCAGTTCGGCGCACAGCAGCGCGGCGAGTCCGTTGCGGCGGTGCGCGGTCGCGACGGCGACGCAGGTCAGACCGACCCAGCGCCTGCCGTCGGGTGCGGTTGTCACCGCGCCGCGGCCGATGGCCAGCGGCTCCGGCATGCCGAGCGAGGCGAAGCCGAGCGTGCCGTCAAGGACCGAGGTGAGCACGGTCGGGTCCGGTGCGCGCACCGCGGGATCGAGCGGGATCTCGCCGCGGTAGCGGTGCACCGCCAGCCAGCCGTCGTCGGGTTCGGTGGCGATCCGGACCATCGACGGGCCTTGCGGCAACACGAAATTCGCGATGTCGAGACCGAGGACAACGGTCTCGCTCCAGGTGTTCCAGCCCGGCGGGACCGGGGCGAGCCGATCGGGCAGCTGCAGCAGCAGGGGCAGCCCGTTGGCGGTGTACCAGTCCGCGATCCGGTGCATGGTGTCGATCGACAGCACCGCCGGCACGCCGGATTCACCGAGCGGCACAGCCGAATTCGCGCGCCCCGTGTAGCCGTTGCCTGCCCGGACGAGCCAGCCGTCGATCCACAGGTGACTGTGGCCCGGCCACGCTGCGGCCGCTGCGGTCTCCAGCGACCGGATCTCCTTGGTGCGAATCGGCCTCGGCCCCAGCGCTTTCAGCGCGACGACCCGGTCGGCCGCGACCGAGACCAGCTCGCCCTCGGCGGTGCGTACCGACGGCGGATCCAGCGACACCAGTTCGCCGATCACGTCGGTGAGCGGCTGTGGATAACCCTCCGGCAGCTGGTACCGCATCACGACGCGGCGGCCGAGGGGAATCATAGTTCTCGGCCGCCTCGATCTGGACTGACCAGAGGGTGCGACGAAGGAGTGCGAACTCGCGGCGCCAGCCGCCATGATTCAGTCGTCATGACCGAACGGGTCGGGCACCGTGCCGGGGATCCAGCTCAGACCCGGTGTGCCCCAGCCGTTGCGCTTGATGGCCTTCTTCGCCGCGCGGGCGTTGCGGCCGATCAGCACGTCGACGTAGAGGAAACCGTCGAGGTGGCCCACCTCGTGCTGGAGCATCCTGGCGAAGAAGCCGGAGCCCTCGATGTCGACCGGCTCGCCCTTCTCGTCGGTACCGGTGACCCTGGCCCAGTCGGCGCGACCGGTCGGGAACTGCTCGCCCGGCACGGACAGGCAGCCCTCTTCGTCGTCGTCGGGATCGGGCATGGTCTCCGGGATCGCGGAGGTCTCCAGCACCGGGTTGACCACCACGCCCTTGCGGCGGATCTGCTGGCCCGCCGCGTCGAAGTCGGGGCAGTCGTAGACGAACAGCCGCTTGCCGACGCCGACCTGGTTGGCCGCCAGGCCGACACCCTTGGATTCCTCCAGGGTGTCGTACATGTCCGCGATCAGGTCGGCCAGCTCGGCCGGCGTCTCCGTCACCGGTGCGGTGGGGTTGTGGAGGACGGGGTCACCGACGATCACGATCGGGAGAATTGCCATGGCCGCCATTATCGCCGTTCGCGCGCCTCGGCGAGCGGCGACCCCTGTGGCTTGCGCCACCCTACTGGCCTGTAGTCAACACGCCGGGACATCGCTCGGACGATCCGGCCGCTACATGGTTGAATGATCCGCGACGTGCAAGCGTCATTTTCATCTCGTGATACTCGGCGAGGGAGCAAGATGGACGGCGCAGCGGCTCGCAACATCATCGACGAAGGCAGTGGTCTGAGTCGCCGTGAGCTCGACATCCTCGATTTCGAACGCAAATGGTGGAAATACGCGGGCGCCAAGGAAGACGCGATCCGCGAACTGTTCTCCATGTCGGCGACCAGGTACTACCAGGTGCTCAACGCTGTCGTCGACAAGGAAGAAGCGCTGGCTGCCGACCCGATGCTGGTCAAGCGCCTGCGCAGGCTGCGGGCGAGCAGGCAGAAAGCGCGTGCAGCGCGCCGACTAGGTTTCCAGGTCTGACATGAGGGCCACAACGGCGTCGTTGCGACTAGGGTTGCGCGGGTGAGCAACCCTAATCCCACCCCCGGCGGCCCACCGCTGCGCGCGCTGGCGATGGTGTTGATCGCGCTGGCCATCGTCTTCGCCGGTCTGGGTGCGATGTCGTTGTCGAACTCCGGTGCCGAGGCATCCGATTCGGCCGAGCAGACCGAGACGACGACCTCCAGCGTGGTCGCGCAGGCGCCCGCGACCACGGCCGCCGCGACGACCACCAGCGCGGCCGCCGCCCCGACCACGACGGCTGTCGCGCCGACGACCACAACGGCACCGACCACAACGGCACCGACCACAACGGCACCGACCACAACGGCGCCGACCACCACGGCGCCCACCACCACGGCACCCGCCGCGCCCGGGGCCACCGTCGATCAGAGTGTGCCCGTCCGGGTGCTGAACAACAGCCTGGTCGCCGGCTTGGCCGCCCGCACCGCGAGCGAACTGACCTCGGCGGGCTGGAGCAATGTCAGCACCGGCAACTACAACGGCGAGAACCTGACCACCACGACGGTGTTCTACGGCAGCGGCGCGGGTGACAAGGCCGCGGCCGCCGAGATCGCCACGGACATCGGCGGAACGGTCGCGCCGAAGTCCGGTGACACCTCGCCGGGCGTCGTGGTCGTGCTGACCGGTCGCTGAACGAGGCACGGCACGCGGTGCCGGGGGCTGTGCCCGCGCTGTGGCATCATCTTGAGCGGTACAGCCCTGTCCACCCAGCTTTACTCGTTAAACTCGGTACTCGTAAAGGAGTTCCCTGATGGCCACGTCGACAACTCGTCGCCCGTCTTGGCGCATTGTGACCCCGGTGCTGGCGGTTGCCGTGTTCGGTCTCGCTGCTTGCACCAACAGCCAGGAGTCGAGTGACGTCAAGGGGACCACGCCGCCGGTGTGGACCAGCTCGCCCGCGCCCGCGGGTACCGGCGATGCGCACGGCGGCGGCCACGCCGCCCCGACCACCACCGACGGCCACGGCGGCGGAGATCATGGCGCCCCGGCCGCCGGTGGACTGAAGGCCGACCTGAAGAACAGCTCCGGCGCGAATGTCGGCACCGCGACCATCGTCGCCGAGGGCAGCCACCTGGTCGTCACCGTCGAGGCGCAGGGCCTGACCCCCGGCTTCCACGGCCTGCACTTCCACCAGAACGGCACCTGTGAGGGCGACTTCGCCTCCGCGGGCGGTCATCTCCAGGTCGGCGCGGCCAACGCGCACCCGGCCAGTGGCGATCTGACCTCGCTGCAGGTCAACGCCGACGGCACCGCGAAGCTGGTCACCCGGACCGACACGGTCACCCTGGACAACGTCAAGGGCAAGGCCCTGATCGTGCACTCCGGCGCCGACAACTTCGGCAACATCCCGACCCGGTACTCCCGCGAGGGTGGCACCGGTCCCGACGAGACCACGCTGTCCACGGGTGACGCTGGAACCCGGGTCGCCTGCGGCGTGGTCGGTTAGCGAGACGCACATGGCCGGGGCAATCCAGTCGGTACCGTTCCCTGGTTCGCCCCGGCCGACCATCGGCATCGAGTGGGAGATCGCGCTCGTCGACAAGGTGACGCGTGATCTGTCCAACACCGCCTCCGCGGTGTTCGACGCCGTCGGCGATCTGCGGGCCTACGACGGCACGCCGCAGGTCACCAAGGAATTGCTGCGCAACACGGTCGAATTGGTGACCGGCGTGCACGATACGGTCGGCGGCGCGGTCGACGATCTGCGCGGCACCATGGACGCGGTGCGCCGCGCGGCCGATCCGCTCGGTGTCGACCTGTTCTGCGCGGGCACCCATCCGTTCGCGCAGTGGTCGGCCCAGCAGCTCACCCGCTCACCGCATTACGACGAGCTGATCGAGCGCACCCAGTGGTGGGGCCGCCAGATGCTGATCTGGGGCGTGCACGTGCACGTGGGAGTCTCGCACCGGGACAAGGTCTTTCCGATCCTGAACTCGCTGCTGCTGTCGTATCCGCATCTGCTCGCGCTCTCGGCGTCCTCGCCGATGTGGTCCGGCGACGACACCGGTTACGCCAGCAATCGCGCGCTGATGTTCCAGCAGCTGCCGACCGCCGGTCTGCCGTTCCAGTTCGACAACTGGCCGCAGTTCGAGAGTTTCGTGCACGACCAGCTCAAAACCGGTGTGTTCGAACAGCTCGGCGGCATGCACTGGGACATCCGGCCCGCGCCCAAGTGGGGCACGATCGAGATCCGGGTCTGCGACGGGCTGTCCAGCCGGGCCGAGCTGGCCTCGGTGGCCGCGCTGATCCACTGCCTGGTAGTCGATCTGGAGCGCAGGCTCGACGCGGGCGAGGAGCTGCCGACGCTGCCGCCGTGGCATGTGCAGGAGAACAAGTGGCGGGCCGCGCGTTACGGGCTCGACGCCATCGTGATCGTCGACGACGCCAGTAATGAGCGTTTGATCACAGACGATCTGATGGATCTGCTGAACAAACTGGAGCCGACCGCGAAGCGGCTCGGTTGCGCCGACGAGCTGGCCGCCGTTGCCGATATTCCTCGCCACGGTGCCTCCTACCAGCGGCAACGTCGCGTCGCCGCGCAATCGCAGGGTGATCTTGTCGCGGTCGTGGATTCGCTGGTGCGCGAGCTGGATCAGTAGCGTTCAGCTTCGCGGCGAGGTGGCGTTTACCCGCCGTTTACGATGTCGGGATGCTTGTCGAACATCCGCGCGGCGCTGCGGGGGGTGCCGCCCTCGGGAACCGTCTCCGTGAGCCACGCACACTCGCCGTCGTCGGGGTGTTGTCGGTGCTGGCGCTGCTCATCGGATTGCAGATCGCCGCGTTCGTCAACGGTTTCGACGGACCGCTGGCGAGTCTGGCCCGTGACTACATCGGCACACCGAAGTCGATGTCGGTGCCGTGGGCCGGGCTGGTGCTCGCGCTGGTCGGGGTCAACGCGCGCAGGCGGGTGTTCGCGGCGTTCGCGGCGATCGGGATCGACGCGGTGTGCGCCGCGCTGCGGCTGCTCGACGGTAAGCCGTTCACGGTCGGCAACGGGCCGACGATCGTCTTGACCGTGCTCGCGATCGTCGCGGCGGTGCGCTGGAGCGGCCGGGAACGCACGGACGCGTTGAAGGCGGCGGCGCTGGGCGCGCTGCTCGTGCTCGCCACCAAGGTCGGTGACGTGTGGTTGCACGTCACCTCGGCGGTGCGGCCCGCGGTACTCGACGAATACCTCCTGCTCGCCGATCACGCGCTCGGTGATCCGTCGTGGGTCCTCGGCCGGGTGCTGGAGGTGCTCGGGCCCGAGGTGTACGCGGTGCTGCACTGGGTGTACATCGAGCTGCCGGTGGCGGCGATCGTCGTCGCGGTGTGGCAGTTGCGCAAGGTCGTCCCGACCGGGGAATGGCCGTCGCACTATCTGGTCCGGACGTTCCTGGTGCTCGGGCTGGTCGGGCCGCTCTTCTATGTGCTGTTTCCCGTCGTCGGGCCGATGTTCGCGTTCGGCGCCGACGGGCACGGTTTCCAGGTCGGCAATTTCTGGCCGACGGCGCTGCCGCCGATCGACCGCAGTCCGGCGGCGCTGCCGTTCGACGCGTTCACCCCGCGCAACTGCATGCCGTCGATGCACACCGCGTGGGCGCTGTCGCTGTTCATCCACACCCGTCGCGATGTCGACGGGTCACGCGCGCCCGCCTGGCTGCGCTGGGGTGGTGCGTTCTGGCTGGCCGCGACCGTGACCGCGACGCTCGGATTCGGGTACCACTACGGCGTCGACCTGGTGGCGGGCGCGGTGCTGTGCCTGACCGTCGAGTCGGTGTTGCGGGCGCCCGAACGTGGCTGGGGTGCGTTCCGGGTGCGGATGGTCGGCCTCGGTGCGGCCGTGTTCGCTGGGCTGCTGCTGTCCTACCGGTACCTGGCGGTGCCGATGGCGGAGTACCCGGTGCTCGCCGGCGCGATCGTCATCGGGTTGCTGGCCGCGGTCGCCGCCGCGTTCCACGCCACCTGGTTCGCCACGGCGCCCCGGCCCGCGATGGAGCCGGTGCGGGTGGCCGGTTAGTCGTCGGCGGCGTTGCCCAGCTCGTTGATCCGCAACAGGCCGTCGCGGTGGCGCTGTTCGCGGTAGGCGGTGCGGCCGATGAGGTGGGCGATGACCGGCGCGGTGATGATCGTGAACAGGCCGGTCAGCACCAGCATCCACACATTGACGTCGTTCCTGATGTCGATCCCGGTGCCGACGAGGACCAGGACCAAGCCGACCACCTGGGGCTTGGTCGCGGCGTGCATGCGGGTGAGGGTGTCGGGGAACCGCACGATGCCGATGGCCGCGGTGAACGCGAGCGCGCAGCCGGTGAGGATCAGCACGGCCGAGACCCATTCCCAGGCCGTCATCGGTCGTCCCTGACACGGAAGCGCGACACCGCAGCCGAGCCGAGGAATCCGACCAGGGCCAGCGCGACGATCGCCGGGATCACCGTGGTGTCGTTGCTGTAGGCGGCCCAGACCGCGAGTCCGGCGGCGGCGATGGCCATCAGCGAGTCGATCCCGACGACTCGGTCGAGGGTGCTCGGGCCTGCCAGCACGCGGTAGCTGGTGATCACCGCCGCCGCGGTGAGCAGGATGCCGGCGATGATGGCGACGACGGTCACGGGCGCTCCTCCGGATCGAGGCGCCTGCGTTCGCTCGGCCGTTCGAAGGCGTTGATCAGCAGATGCTCCAATCGCCGTGTGGTGCTGTAGAACTTCACCACCGACTTCTCACTGCCCACGTCGAGCACGTGGACATAGACCACACACCGGGCCCGGTCCAGCTCGAGCACCATGGTGCCGGGGATCAGGTTGAGCAGGTCGGTCGCGATCACCAGGACAAGATCGGACTGGATGCCCAGGTGCACCCGCAGCACGCCGGACACGGGTGGTCCGGCGGGCCGGATCGCGAACCACGCCACTTGCAGACTCGATTCGAGCGCGTAATAGACGCTCACCACGATCAGTTCGAGGAACGACAGCGGGTGGAATCGCCCGGTCACCGGTACGAGCGGCAGCGGCAGCGCGAAGACGACGATCAGCGCGACCACGAAACCGGCGACGACATTGGCCGCGCTGAGATCACCCCACAGCGCGACCCACACCCAGGTCAACCATGCGAGCACGCCGACCCGCAGTACGTTGTCGCGGTTGATCAACATTCCGAGGGCGTTCATCGCGCCTCCGGTCCGAGCACCGAGTCGATGTAGACCGACGGGTCGTTCAGGTCGGTGGCCGCGCGTTCGGCGATGCCGAGAATCGGACCGGCGAGCACGGTCAGCGCGAGTCCGGCGGTGATGAGGCCGGTGGTCGCGAGCACCATGAGCACCGGCATCCGGCCGGGGTCGGTGCGGTCCTCGTACTGCACAGAGGTCGAATCCTCCACCAGGGTAGGTGGTTTCGCTGCCGTGAGATGACCCTCGGGCGCCTCCTCGCGTGGCCGCCAGAAGGCTTTGCTCCACACCCTGGCCACCGCGTACAGGGTCAGCAGGCTCGTGACGACCGAGCCCGCGACGAGCACCCAGGCCAGCGCGCTGCCGTCGGCGGCGCCCGCCTCCAGCAGGGCGACCTTGCCGATGAACCCCGAGAACGGTGGAATACCACCGAGATTCAGCGCGGGCACCAGGAAGAGAACGGCCAGCAGCGGACTCGCGGTGGCCAGCCCGCCGAGCCGGCGCAGCGACACCGAGCCGGCCTGGCGTTCGATGAGGCCGACGGCGAGGAACAGCGCGGTCTGCACCAGGATGTGGTGGGCGACGTAGAAGACCGCGCCGGTCAGGCCCGCCGTGGTGGCCAGCCCGATACCGAAGACCATGTAGCCGATGTGGCTGACCAGGGTGAACGAGAGCAGTCGCCGGATGTCGGTCTGCGCGATCGCGCCGAGGATGCCGACCAGCATCGTCACCAGTCCGCAGACGAGCAGGATGTCGTCGAACGCGCCGTCGGGGAACCACAGGGTGTCGGTGCGGATGATCGCGTACACACCGACTTTGGTGAGCAGACCGGCGAAGACGGCGGTCACCGGCGCCGGGGCGGTGGGGTAGGAGTCGGGCAGCCAGCTCGACAGCGGGAACACCGCCGCCTTGATCCCGAACGCCACCAGCAGCACCGCGTAGCAGGCGGTGCGCACACCGTTGGGCGTCGCGTCCAGCCGCACGGCCAGCTGCGCGAGATTCAGTGTCCCCGTGGCGCCGTAGGTGATGCCGATGCCGATCAGGAAGATCAGCGACGACACCATCGACACCATCACATACGCGATGCCGGTGCGGATGCGTGCCTCGGTGGCGCCGACGGTGAGCAGCACGAACGAGGCCGCGAGCAGAACCTCGAAGCCGACG
Source organism: Nocardia sp. NPDC055053 (assembly GCF_053608285.1). Classification (NCBI taxonomy): domain Bacteria; kingdom Bacillati; phylum Actinomycetota; class Actinomycetes; order Mycobacteriales; family Nocardiaceae; genus Nocardia; species Nocardia sp. NPDC055053. The sequence goes on from NZ_JBSGVD010000028.1 coordinate 78,186, forward strand.
AACAGGTTGAACAGGTCACCGGCGAGGAACGCGGTCGACACCCCCGCGGTCAGCACCAGATAGGTGGGCCGGTAGATCGAGGTCGGCTGGTGCTCGTCGCCGTCGGAGATGTTCTGCCCCGCACCGTAGATCGACACCACCAGCAGCACGAACGCCGACACAAGCAGCATCGCCGCCGAGAGCCGGTCGACGACCAGGGTGATGCCGATCGGGGTCGGCCAGCCGCCCACCTGCACGGCGGTGGTGCCGTCGCGGTCGGCCAGGTACAGCAGCAGCGCGCTGACCACCAGCACGCACGACAGCGCGCTCAGCGAGATCATCGCCTGCAGCCGGGGGCGGCGGCCGAACACCAGCGTCGCCGCGGCGCCGAGCAGCGGGATCAGCACGGGCAGTGCGGCGATGGTGGGCAGCAGATCCGGGGACAGGGTCACTGTTCGGGATCCTCCTGTTCCCGCCGGGCGGCGATCTGGGCGTCCTCGGGGTCGTTGCGCACGTCCTCGGAGGTGGTCAGCATGTAGGAGCGGTAGGCCAGCGCGAGCACGAAGGCGGCCAGGCCCATCGTGATCACGATCGCGGTGAGCACCATCGCCTGGGCCAGCGGGTCGGCCATGCCGTCGTGCGCGGTGTCGGTGCTGCCGAGGACCGGCGGTTTCCCGTCCGGGCCGCCCATGGTGAGGATCAGCAGGTTCACCGCGTTCCCGAGCAGGATCATGCCGAGCAGCATCTTCGACACGATCCGCTCGAGCAGCAGGTAGACACCGCACGCGGTGAGCGCGCCGATGGTGATCAGCAGAATGAGGTTGGCGCTCATGCCTCCACCTCGCTGTCGCTCGGCTCCGGCATGACCGCCAAGGCGGCTGTGTTGATCCGCCGCTCGCTGCGCTCGCTCATACGAGTTCCTTGTCCAGGCGGGCGCCGAGGCTGCGCAGCACGTCGAGTGCCAGCCCGACCACGACCAGGTAGACGCCGAGGTCGAAGAACAGCGCGGTGACCAGTTTGATGTGGCCGAGGACCGGCAGCGTCACCTCGACGATCGCCGAGGACAGCGGTGGCGCGCCGAGCAGCAGCGACGCGGTCGCGGTGCCCGCGGCCAGGGTGAGACCGGCGCCGAGCAGGTGCCCGGCGTCCACCGGCAGCGCCTCGCCGAGTTCGTAGCGGCCGCCCGCCAGATAGCGCAGGGTCAGCGCGAGCCCGGCGATCAGGCCGCCCGCGAAGCCGCCGCCGGGGGCGTTGTGGCCGGAGAAGAAGAAGTACACCGACAGCACCATGATGGTGGGGAAGATCAGGCGGGTGGTGATCTGCAGGACCATCGAGCGTTCGCGCCGGTCGACCAGCCGGGCCGCGGGCAGCCAGCTCACCGCGTCGGGGTCGTAGTGGGGTGAGTCGGCGGCGCGCGGCGCGCTGCCGAAGCGGCGGCTGCGGAACACCAGCGAGGCGACGCCGGTCGCGGCGACGACGAGCACCGAGATCTCGCCGAGGGTGTCCCAGGCGCGGATGTCGACCAGCAGCACATTGACCGCGTTCTTGCCACCGCCGATCCGGTAGGCCGCGTCGGGAATGGCCTGCCAGATCGGTTCGCTGCGCCGGGCCGCGGTGGCGAAGGCGGCCAGCACCGCGACGGTGACCCCGACGCCGATCGCCAGCAGCGCCCGCCTGACCTTGAACGCCGTGGCCTGGTCTTCGGCGATCTCGGCGGGAAACGCGCGCAGCACCAGCACGAAGATCACCAAAGTCAGTGTCTCGACCAGGAATTGGGTCAGCGCCAGATCGGGTGCGCCGTGCAGGGCGAAGATGACGCCGCAGCCGTAACCGGTGACCCCGACGACGAGCACGCTGGCCAAACGGTTGCGCAGCACCGTCGCCGCCAGCGCCATCGCGATCATGATCGCCCCGATCGCCGCCTGCAACGGCGAATCCCACAGGCGCAGTTCGACTCCGGTGCGGGTGCCGAGGGCGAGCAGGATCGTCGGCAACACGATCAGGGTGCCGAGAATGGCGGCCTGGCTCGCCGGCAGCGAACCGGACTGCACGGTGCCGGTGATGCGCAGCGAGAGCCGGTCCATCGCGCGCAGGGCCGCGTCGTAGTTGCGGTCGGCATTGCCAAGTCGTGGGTGCGCCGGTTCGCCGATCCGGCCGCGGATCAGGAACAGCGCGAGACCGGCCGCGACGATCAGCACCGTCAGCACGAGCGGCCCGGTGAAGTCGTGCCACAGCGCGAGGTGGGTGTCCAGGACGCCGGGCAGTGACGTGGCGTAGGGACTCAGCCAGCGGTCGACGGCCGGGGTGTCGAGACCGCCCGCGAGCCCGGCCACCGCGAGTACCGCGGGCGGCCCGAGTAGCAGCGGCCCCGGCGCGTGCCAGGTCACCACGCGGTCGGGATTCGCGGTGTCACCGAAAGCGCCCCACACGAATCGAATGCTGTAGGCCACCGTGAACGCCGACCCGACGGCGACGCCGGCCAGCAGTGCCACCCTCGCCGGCGTGCTCAGCACCTCGGTCGACCACAGCGCGCTCAGCGCCGACTCCTTGCCGACGAATCCGAGCAGCGGCGGCAGCCCCGCCATGCTGCAGGCCGCGATCACCGCGACCGCGCACAGCCACGGCGCCCGCCTGCCGAGCCCGGACAACCGGCGCAGATCCCGTGTGCCCGCGCCGTGGTCGATGATGCCGACCACCATGAACAGGCTCGCCTTGAACAGGGCGTGCGCCACCAGCAGCGTGATGGCGGCCAGCGCCGCGTCCGGCGTGCCGATCGCCGTCATCGTGATCAGCAGACCAAGCTGGCTGACGGTGCCGAACGCCAGCACCAGCTTCAGATCGTGCACCTGGATCGCCCGCCAGCCCGCCAGCAACATCGTGGCGATGCCGAGCGGCAGGAGCAGCACATGCCACGGTGCCGTCTGCGCGAACGCGGGCGCGAGCCGGGCCACCAGATAGACGCCGGCCTTCACCATCGCGGCGGCATGCAGATAGGCGCTCACCGGGGTCGGCGCCGCCATCGCGCCGGGGAGCCAGAAGTGCAGCGGCACGATCGCCGATTTACTGATCGCGCCGATCAAGACGAGCACGATTCCCACCGAGACCGCGGTCCCGGCGGGTGGTGTGGTCGCGAGCAGATCGGAGAGCAGGAAGCTGCCGTAGCGCGTCCCGAGGATGACGATCCCGACCAGCATCGCGAGCCCACCCGCACCGGTCACCAGCAGCGCCTGGATCGCCGCCCTCCGGCTGACCGCGCGTTCGGCGTAATGCCCGACGAGCAGGAACGACAGCACCGTCGTGATTTCCCAGAACACGTAGAGCAGCAGCATGTTGTCGCTGGTGACCAGCCCGAACATGGCGCCGGCGAAACCGATGAGCTCGGCGGCGAATACGCCGAGCCTGGCTTCGTCGCGCTCGAAATAGCGGCCACAGTAGGCCAGGATCAGCGCGCCGATGCCGAGCACGAGCACACACATCACCGCGGCGAGCGAGTCGAAGCGCAGGTCGATGTCCATCGAGATCTGCGGCGCCCATTGGGTATGCGTGCGCACGGTCGTTCCCCAGTGCGCGATCACCCAGCCGAGGCTGCCGAGCGGGACGAGGGCCAGCGGGTAGAAAGCGTTGCGGCCCAGCACTCGTACGCACAGCGGTGCCACCAGTGCGGCCAGCGCGTGGACGAGCAGTACGGCGAGCAACTCTCCTCCGTCGGGTCGGTAGCGGTCGAGTAGCTCGCTCCGATCCTACGGGCGATGCCGGGATGTGCGCCGGTACCGCGGATGTCGCGTCGGTCATGTCGGGTGGGGCTCGGCTATGGCACGGCCGCTTCTCCCGAAGCGGCGGGACGGATCCGGTACAGCAGGGCCAAGCCCGCCGCGGCGCCGATGATGATGGCGAGCGCGACCCTGGCCGGCGTGCTCTCGTCGGCGACGGTCGTGCTGGTCGGCCACTGCCGTTCCCCGGTGGGAATGGACCACAGGATCGACGGCAGGTACAGCGCGCCGAGTCCGAGCACGGCACTCGGCAGGTAGCTGACCCGGATCGAGCCGACCGCGAAACCGGCGACGCAGGTCAGCAGGACGGTCCCGGCTGTCCAGGTGTACGACCACGGGAACCGTTGTGCCACCGAGGCGAACACGCAGATCACGGCGCCGCCGAGCAGGACACCCCACGATGTCCCCCAGCGCAGACCTGCCAGGACGGCGGCCGTGCCGACCACAAGGACGAGCACGAGATGCCAGCCGAGATCGGAGCCGTCACCGAGCGCGTCGGCCGCCGCGGCAACGCTGACCGCGACCAGGACACCGGCGCCGTCGCGGCCGGGCAGCAGGGTCGCCGTGGCGAACGCGGCCACGATGGTGATCGCCACGGCGATGACGATCTGCCAGAAGTTCCCGCGGCGACCGTCGAACTCGCGGCCGAGCCATTCGGTGGCGACCAGCAGCGACAACGACAGCACGGTGGCGGCCACGATCGGGCTGATCGGCAGGTCGGCGGCGAGGCGCGGCACGGCGGGCAGCATGATGCCGTGCCGATGGCGCACGGTGTTCACCGCGAGCAGTACGACCGCGGCGCAGATCAGCCAGGCCGGGGTGCCAACCGACTTGTCCGCCGTCGCCGCGGAGTTCGAGGTGAACACGGCGACGACCTCGCCGTAGACGAACACCACCACCACACCGAGCGCGAAACCGGTCGCGGGCCAGCGCATCCGCCACGCGCAGATTCCCAGCGCGCCGAACAGCGCGCCGCCGCACAGCGAGTCGATGTAGTTCTGGGTGGTCAGTACGTCGGCCGAGACCATCGTCCGCCCGACGAAGTAGTTGACCGCCAGCGCCGCCGCCCCGGCCGTCGCGGTGAGCCAGATCAGGCCGGGCCGGTTGATCGGCCTGGCCAGCACGGCGACGACGACCGCCACGATGAGCCCGAGCGCCGCAGCGCGCGGCACGCTGTTGATCAGGCTGGTGACGTGATAGGGCGAATTGTCCTCGGCGCCCGACCCGAAGGTGAACGGCAGGAACAGCGACATTCCGGCCGCCGCGGACCCGGCGAAGGCGGTGACCGCGTCCAGACCATCCCCGATCTTGGGCACCGTTCGACGATACCGGCGCGCACCCCGCTCACCTGGGATATCGCGATCAGCGGGCGGCGCGCCCGCCGCCGGATTCGGCTATGTCGTGGCCGCGGGCGTCGGCTCGGATCCGGTACAGCAGCAGCAGCGCGGCCGCGGCACCGATCGTGATGGCCAGCGCGGTCCGGCCTGCCGTGGCTTCGGGCATCGGATCCGCGCCGGTCGGCCAGTTCCGCAGATCGGTGGGAATCGACCACAGGATCGACGGCAGGTACACCGCGCCGAGTCCGAGCACGGCGCTCGGCCCGTAGCCGACCCGGATCGAGCCGAACGCGTACCCGGCGACCACGGCCAGAACCAGCGTGCCGACCGTCCAGACGAAGGTCAACGGCAGGCGTTCGGAGAACGTGACGAACACGCAGATCGTGGCGGCGCCGCACAGGACGGCCCACGGCGAGGCCCAGCGCATGCCGGCCAGGATGCCGACGGCCGCCGCGCCGAGCACGAGCACGATCCGCCAGCCCAGGCTCGGGCCATCGATGACCGAGTCGCCCGCGGCGGCCAGGCTGACGGCGACCAGGACAGCCGTCCCGTCGCGGCCGGGCAGCATGGTGGCCGCGACGAACGCGGCGACAACTGTGACCGCCACCGCGAGCGCGATGGGCCAGAAGCCCCGATGGCCCTCGACGAGCTCACGCTGGAGCCATTCGGTGGCCAGCAGCACCGACAGCGCGAGGACCGTCGCGGACACGATCGGGACCATCGGCAGTTCGGCGGTGAGCGGCGGCGCGGCGGGCGGCTTGATGGTGTCCCGGTGCCGGACGGAGTTCACGGCGAGCAGCACGACAGCGGCGATGATGAGCCACGACGGGCTGTGCACGACCCGGTCCGTCGTCGTCAGCATGTACTCGGTGACCAACGCGATCACTTCGCCGTACACGAACACCGCCACCGAGCCGAGTGCGAAACCGACTGCGGCCCATCGCATCTGCAGCGAACAGAGGCACAGGGCGCCGAAGATCACGCCGCCGAACAGCGCGTTCACATAGTTCTGGGTGGTGAGCACCTCGGCCGAGTCCATGGTGTGGCCGACAAAATAGTTGAGCCCGAGCGCCGCGGCGGCACAGGCGGCGACGAGCCAGTCGAGTCCCGGCCGGATCAGCACGGCCACGACGACGGCGACGAGTAGTCCGAGGGTCGTCGCGCGGGGAATGCTGTTAGCCCAGCTGGCCATCTGATAAGGGGTATCGATCACCGAGCTGGAGCGGGAGGTGACCGGCACGAACAGTGCGATTCCCGCGATCGCGGCGCCCGCGAACGCCGAGACCGCATCCACACCGTCCCCGAACGAGGCCACAGCTTGACGATACTCGCCGAAACACCCTTCTAGCTGCGACGTCGTCGATGACGCTGGGTTGGCGTCAAGCCCGGCTCTCGGCGTACCGGCGCAACGACTCGACCTGATCGGGATCCAGCGAGGGCCGGACCGTGTCGCGCGCGGCGGCCACATCGGCGGCCGTGACGTCGGCGGCCGCCATATCGCGGCGCAGGGCCGACAGCGCGGCCTCGCGCAGCAGGGCGGCGCAATCGGCGGCGGAGTAGCCGTCGAGGTCGGCGGCCAGGGCGGACAGGTCGACATCGTCTGCCAGCGGCACCGACCGGCCCGCGGTGCGCAGGATGTCGAACCGGGCGGCCGCGTCCGGCGGCGGCACGAACACCAGCCGGTCCAGCCTGCCGGGACGCAGCAGCGCCGGGTCGATCAGCTCGGGCCGGTTCGTCGCGGCGACGACCACCACGTCACGCAGCGGTTCGACGCCGTCGAGTTCGGTGAGCAGCGCGGCGACCACCCGGTCCGAGACACCGGAGTCGCTGCTCTGGCCACGGCGCGCGGCGAGCGCGTCGACTTCGTCGAGGAAGATCAGCGAGGGCGCGGAATCGCGGGCGCGCTGGAACAATTCGCGGACAGCGCGCTCGGAGGAGCCGACCCACTTGTCCATCAGCTCCGCGCCCTTCACGACGTGCACGCTCAGCTGACCGGTCCCGGCCAGCGCGCGCACCAGGAACGTCTTGCCGCAGCCGGGCGGGCCGTAGAGCAGCACCCCGCGCGGCGGGTCGATGCCGAGCCGGGCGAACGAATCGGGGTGGCGCAGCGGCCACAGCACCGCCTCGGTGAGGGCCTGCTTGGTCTCCACCATGTCACCGACGTCGTCGAGATTGAGCGAGCCGATCGCCAATTCCTCTGTCCCCGAACGCGACAGCGGCCGGATGACATCCAGCGCGCCGACCAGGTCGTCCTGGGTGAGCTCCGGCTCGGCCTGGTCCCTGCTGGCCCGCCCCGCCGCCCTGACGGCCGCTTCCCGGCACAGCGCCGCCAGGTCCGCGACCACGAAACCCGGTGTCCGCGAAGCGATCATGTCGTAGTCGAGCGCACCGGAAGGCACCTTGCGCAACAGCTGCTCCAGCAGCGCGCGCCGCACCACCGCGGTCGGTAGCGGCAGCGCCAGTTCGCGATCGCACAGATCCGGTGCGCGCAGCCGCGAATCCACCTGTGCGGGATGGGCGGTCGTAGCCAGCAGGGCGACGCACGGGGCGCGCATCGCGGCCCGCAACTGGTCGAGGATGAGGGTGGCGACCGGTTCGGCGTCGGCGGGCAGCAGCGCGTCGATATCGGTGACGAGCAGGATGCCGCCCCGCCCGGCGGCGACGTCGCCGACGGCCTCGGCGACCTCGCGCAACCGGGTGCCGCTCTCCATCGCGCCGACACTCGGCCCGTCGAGCTCGACGAGGCGGCGCGGCGCCGCGACCGCCCTGGCCAGCGTCGCCTTGCCGACCCCGGCCGGGCCGGTGACCAGCACGCCGAGATGAGCGGGTGCGCCGAGTGTCTTCAGCAGTTCGGGTTCGTCGAGCGCCAGGCTCAGCCACTCGGCCAGCTTGGCCGCCTGCCCCTGCACCCCCGCCAGATCCTCGACCTGGATCGGCGCGCTCCCCGAGCTCACCGACACCATATCCGCCGGGATCCCGTTCTGATCGGCGTCGGAGTCGCGCTCCATCGCGTGCATGATCGCGGCCGTGCCGCGACCCCAGCCGACGGCGGAATTGGGTTGCACGCTCACCGGTCCCGGCATCGGCTCGATCGCGGTGACGGTGAGCAGTTCGGTGGTCCAGGCGATGCCGAACGCGCGCGAGAGCGCCTGCGTGGCCGCCGCCGAACTGATGTCGGGCCCGAGATCGCGCGGCAGCAGCGACACCGTGTCGCCGACCGTCACCACCTTGCCGAGCAGCGCCTGCCGCAAGGTGGTCGCCGGAATACTGGCCGTCGCGTGCGCCGACCCGCTCAGCGAGATCTGCTTGGCGCCGTAGACCGTCACCGGCGCGACGGTGACCGCCGCGTTCTCCCGCAGCCCCACATTCGACAGCGTCACGTCGTCGAGCAGCGCCACCCCCGGCGGGGTGCCCGCCGGCGCCTTCGCCACCACCGCCGCGGTCCGGCGCGCGCCGGTCAGCGCGATGCCGTCCCATTCGCGCAGGCCGAGCGCGGTGAGCGTCTCGGGATGCAGACGCACCACCCCGCGCCGTGCGTCGGCTGCCGAGGGGTTGAGCCGGGCGGTGAGCAATAGTTCAGCCACCGTCCCATTCTGCCGCGTTCCGGCGATTCCGCCCGGACGATCAGGGATCGTTAGGCAGACCGCAAGGTCGAGGGCCGAAAGTGGCTGACATGACGAACCACCGCAACCAGCCGGTACGCTGCACCGGACGCGCCGGAGGTGCCGGCGCAACGACCCACCGGGGAAAGCTGCGCATGAATCGAATCTCCCTCGTCGTCCTGGCTGCTGGGGCGCTCTGCCTGACGGTGGCCGGATGCGGTTCCGACGACGCCACCGACGCGAACGGGCTGCGCAAGGGCACGCCGACCTCCAGCGCGAGTGCCACCACCACCAAGCCCGCCGCGACGACGGCCGCGCCCACCGCGGGCGCCGCCATCACCTGCGCGCAGTTCAACGAGCTCGACGGCGACGGCGAGAAGCAGGCGATCGAGCAGATCCTGGCCGCCCATCCCGGCGGCCCTTTCGAGGGCAGCCCGAATGTGGCGCTCGGTACCGCGAAGCTGGTCTGCCTCGCGCCGGGCAACGCCGACAAGACCGTCGCCGAGTCCGCCGGGATCAAGCCCACCTAGCGCGGCGGGCGTAGCCCTCCCTGCTCAGTGGACCAGTGACTGCCAGTTCGCGGGCACCCGGTCGGCCGGTCCCGGCGCGGGCTGATCGATCGGGTGACTGGTCGGCGCAGCGAGCTCGGGCCCGCCGCTGTACATCTCGCTGGTGGTGAAGTTGTAGAACCAGTCCTCGCCGGGCTCGTAACTCTGCATGAACGGGTGCCCGGTCGAGGCGAAATGCTTCGACGCGTGCTGACTCGGCGAGCTGTCACAGCAGCCGACGTGCCCGCATTCGGCGCAGCGCCGCAGGTGCACCCACCAGCCGCCCGCGGCGTCGCACTCCGCGCACCCGGCCCCGCTCGGCGGCACGGTGGGGTCGATTCCTTCGAACTCTTCAGACATCACTGATCTCCTGTGTTCGACGGTGTGCTGTCCTTGTCCGCCTGCGGATCGAGCGGCAGGCGGACGGTGAAACGGGTGTTGCCCGGTTCGGAATCGACCCGGATATCGCCATTGTGCTTGTTGACCACGATCCGGAACGAGATGTCGAGACCGAGCCCGGTGCCGTCGCCGACCGGTTTGGTGGTGAAGAACGGCTCGAAGATCCGGCTCCTGACCTCGGGCGCGATGCCGGGCCCGGTGTAGCCGATCTCGACGGCGGCGCAGTCGTTCTCCCTGTAGGTGCGCACGGTCAGTGTGCCGGTGCCGCCCATCGCGTAGACCGCGTTGTCGATGAGGT
>NZ_JBSGVD010000029.1:0-87317 GCF_053608285.1 Nocardia sp. NPDC055053
GCGCAGCGGCGGTTCGCGGCCGTCCCGCCGGTCAGGTGCCGTTGCGTACGCGACGTAGGAGCAAGCAACGGTGCCTGACCGGCGGGACAGGAGGGGCCGCGAACTCGAGCGCGCCAGCGCTCCAAAATTACGGCAGCGCGGTGACCAGCTGCTCGACCTCGACGCGCGGGCCGGTGAAGAACGGGATCTCCTCGCGGACGTGCAGGCGGGCCTCGGTGGCGCGCAGGTCACGCATGAGGTCGACGATGCGGTGCAGTTCCGGCGCCTCGAAGGCGAGGATCCACTCGTAGTCGCCGAGCGCCATCGAGCTGACGGTGTTGGCCCGCACGTCCGGGTAGCCACGGGCGGCCTTGCCGTGGTCGGCGAGCATCTTGCGCCGCTCCTCGTCGGGCAGCAGGTACCACTCGTAGGACCGGACGAACGGGTACACGCAGATGTAGTTGCCCGCGTCCTCGCCGGCCAGGAACGCCGGGATGTGGCTCTTGTTGAACTCGGCGGGCCGGTGCACCGCGACATTGCTCCACACCGGCGCGCTGGCCCTGCCCAGCTCGGTGGTGCGGCGGAAGTCGGCGTAGGCGGCCTGCAGGTCCTCGACGCGCTCGGCGTGGGTCCACAGCATGAAGTCGGCGTCGGCGCGCAGGCCCGCGACGTCGTAGATGCCGCGCAGCACGACGCCCTTGTCGGCGAGGCCGTCGAAGAAAGCCTGCGCTTCCTTGATCGCCTCGGCGCGGTCCTCGCCGAGCACGCCCGGCTGCACCTGGAACACCGAGAACATCAGGTAGCGAATGGTGGAGTTGAGGGCCTGGTAGTCGAGTCGCGCCATGGATCTATGGTGCCACTGCGGTGTTTTCGCCCGCCGGGTGGGCGGGGGCTGCGGCCGCGGTCAGCCGGCGGCAGGCCGGGTCGCCCGCCACGGCGAGGATTCCTCGCTGCCGAAGACCGAGGTCACCGTCGTCACCTCGCCCGCGTGCAGTTCCACGGGACCGAGCTCCGGATCGAGGAATAGGATGCGGGCGCTGGTCGTCTGCTCACCGGTGATGGTCACAGCGCGCGATCATGCAGCATCACTATCGCTCGAGGTCGTCGACACGCCGCGGATCGGCCGTGCGGCGGGGCCGTCGGTGTCGGCGGCTATTCGACGCGCGACGCCAGCGTGGTTGCGACGCGCTCGCCGGCCACGTGCGGCGGGCCGGTCGGTATCGGTCGCTATTGGACGCGCGACGCCAGCGCGGTAGCGACGCGCTCGGCGGCCGTGGTGCCGGAAGCGACGCAGGCGGGGACTCCGACGCCGTGCAAGTAGGCGCCTGCTATCGCGAGGCCGTCGAGGGGGGCGACGGCGGATTCGATGGTGGCGACGCGGTCGGTGTGGCCGGGGGCGTATTGGGGCAGGCCGCCGGGCCAGCGCTGGACGACGGACTGGATCGGGGTGATCTCGATGCCGGTGACCGTGGTCAGGTCGGTGACGGCGGCCGCGACGAGGTCGTCGTCGGACCAGGACAGCGGGGATTCGTCGCCGAAGCGGCCGAAGGAGGCGCGGACCAGCGCGACATCCCGCGCGCCCAGATGCGGCCATTTGCGGCTGGACAGCGTGAAGGCCTTGGCGCGCAAGGGTTCTCCGGTGGCGACGAGGATGCCGGAGTTGTCCGGCAGTCCGGTCTCGCGTGGCAGTGCCATGGCGACCAGGGCCGACGAGGACAGTTCGATGCCCGCGGCGGCCTCGGCGGCGACGGGGGCGACGTAGTGCAGCAGGCGGGCGGTGACGGGTGCCGGGGTGGCCAGGACGACGCCGTCGACCAGGCCGAGCGGGTCCACTACCCAGCCACCGGACGCGGCGGCCACCCTGGTCGCCGCCAAAGTGGTGACCGACCGGGCGCCCGACGCCTCGACGAGTGCCCTGAGCAGGGCGCCGTAGCCGTCGCGCAGGCCGCCGAAGACCGGCGCGGTACTCGGCGGTGGCAGAGCGTCCCGAACGGCATCGGTGAGGCTGCGCGCGCCGCGATCGAGGGCGGCGGCGAGGGTGGGCAGGGCGGCCCGGACGCCGATCGACGCACTGGTGCCCGCGTAGACGCCGCCAAGCAGCGGGTCGACACTGCGCTCGACCACCTGACGGCCGAACCGGTCGGCGACGAGGCTGTGAACGTCGGTATCGCTGCCGGGTTCCCAGTGCAGCGGCCGCTGCGGCTCGGCGGCGACCTGCGTGAGTGTCGCCTCGTCGACAAGGCCGCGCAGCGACTCCGCGTCGGACGGAATCCCCATCAGCGTGCGCCCCGGCAGCGCATGCGCCGCCCCCTGCGCCCAGACCAGCGGCCGCTTCCCCGCGGGCCGCACCAGCTGCTCGTCGAGCCCGAGCTCGCCCATCAGCTCGAGCACCTCGGGCCGCCGCCCGACAAAGGCCTCGGCGCCGAGATCCAGTGGCTCCCCGGCCAATTCACCGGTGTGCAGCACCCCGCCGAGCCGCGCGGCCTGCTCGACAACGACGATGTCGGCGCTGTCCCCGAGCCGCTGCCGCAACCGATACGCCGCGACGAGCCCGCTGATTCCGCCACCGATGACCGCGATCCGCATACCTCGACCGTAGCCGCGCCGACCCACCGCGACCTACACCCACCCGGTGGATGTCGGCCTGATCACGCGCAGGCTCGTGCACCGTGGCGCCGGATCGGCGGCGACCGCCGATCAGACCGGCCTCATCGTGCAATTCGTCGTCCGCGAGTCAGAAAACTGACTGCACGGCGACACAATGCGCGATTGCGCCGGATCCGGCAGCCACCAGCAGATCCTCGTCGGCACCATCGCCACCCATCCCGGCTCGACGCCACACAGCGATGCGTCGTCGATGCCGCCCGGTCGGCCAGCCGCTGGTCCGGCGCCTTCGATTACCGCCACACGGCGACTACAGCGAGTGCACCAACTCGACCAGCGCGGTCAGCACACCCGGATCGGTATCCGGCAGCACCCCGTGGCCCAGGTTGAAGATGTGCCCGCTCGCGCCCATCGTGATCGCCTCGTCGGCCTCGCGCACGATCCGGCGGGTCTCCTTCTCGACCGCGTCGAACCCGGCGAACAGGATCGCGGGATCCAGGTTGCCCTGCAAGCCCTTTCCCGGCCCGACCCGGCGCACGGCGTCGGTGAGCGGCACCCGCCAGTCCACGCCGACCACATCGGCGCCCGCCTCACCCATCGCGCCGAGCAGCTCGCCGGTGCCGACGCCGAAGTGGATGCGCGGCACGCCCGCCGCGGCGACCTCGGCGAAGACCCGCTCCGAATGCGGCAGCACGTACTCGCGGTAGTCGGCCAGCGACAGCGCGCCTGCCCACGAATCGAACAGCTGCACCGCGTCGACGCCGGCGGCCAGCTGGGCCTGCAGGAACGCGATGGTGATGTCGGTGAGCGCGCCGAGCAGCGCGTGCCAGGTCTGTGGGTCGGCGTGCATCATCGCCTTGGTGCGCTCGTGATGCTTGCTCGGCCCGCCCTCCACCAGATAGGAGGCCAGGGTGAACGGTGCGCCCGCGAAACCGATGAGCGGGGTGTCGCCGAGCGCGTCGGTGAGCAGGCGGACGCCTTCGGCGACCGCGCCGACCTCTTCGGGCCGCAGCCGCGGCAGCGCGCGCACGTCGGCGGCGGTGCGCACCGGCGAGGCGACCACGGGGCCGACGCCGGGCACGATGTCGAGGTCGATGCCTGCGGCCTTGAGCGGAACGACGATGTCGGAGAACAGGATTGCCGCGTCGACGCCGTGCCTGCGGATCGGCTGCATGGTGATCTCACACACCAGATCCGGGTCGAAGCAGGACTCGAGCATCCCGATGCCCTTGCGCAGTTCCCGGTATTCCGGCAGCGACCGGCCTGCCTGGCGCATGAACCAGACAGGCCGCCTGCTCGGCGTCGCGCCGGTGGCGGCGGCCAGGAACGGGGCATCGGTCAACCGGCGGCGGGTGTAAGTGCTCATCGCTGTTCATCCTAAGCGGACCCGCCACCGATTCCGGTCCGAGGTCACCGCCGAACGCGCTGCCCGCCGGACGCGACATCCGCACCCCACCGACCGGCGGGAATCGGACGAACCGGCCATGTGCCGGTCTACGGCGGCGATCGTCGCGCATCGTGCACCACACGAGTGCCGAGAATGCGCTCTGCGCAACGTAGCCCGTACCCGGCCGCGTCTGGCGGCGCGCCTCCGACAGCGCCGGGCGCACACCGTCTACCGTCTCTCCTCGTGACACCGCTCGACATCCGCGACGGCGCCGCACCGACCGGGGGAACGCCCCGCGAGCCTGCTTCTTTCCGGGCGGCGGTCGATGCGATGGGCACCGCAACAGTGCACCCCCGAATCGAGCTGGCGCCTATCCGTCCCCCGCAACGGTTGGCGCCGTTCTCCTATGCGCTCGGAGCGGAGGTCACCCACCCCGACAGCGCCATCGTGCCGATCGATTCCGAAGGGGACGCGTTCGGCAGGCTGATCCTGCTGCACGACCCCGAGGGCGACGAGGCCTGGCACGGCGTGTTCCGGCTGGTCGCCTACATCCAGGCCGATATCGATGCCGCGCTGGCCGCCGACCCGCTGCTGCCCGAGGTGGCCTGGAGCTGGCTGGTCGACTCCCTCGAGTCGCGGGGCGAGCAGTTCACCGCCCTCGGTGGCACGGTCACGGCCACCAGTTCGGTCCGCTACGGCGACATCGCGGGCCCGCCGAGGGCCCACCAGCTGGAGCTGCGTGCCTCCTGGACGGCGATGAACACCGAGATGCGCCGTCACGTGGAGGCCTTCTGCGAGGTACTGGCCTTCGCCGCCGGGCTGCCGCCCGCCGGGATCACTCATTTGCGACCGGAGTCGTATACCCGCACCGATCGCCCTTGAACGCCACGTAGAGTTCACGTTTATGCCGGTCGCCGAGGAACCAACCGCAGCAGAGCCCCTGCTCGCCCCCGCCGAGGGGGTTCCCCCTGTGCTGGCGACCGCCGACGACGTCGCCCAGGCCGCCAAGAAGATCGCCGCGGGTACCGGTCCCCTGGCCGTCGACGCCGAACGCGCGTCCGGTTTCCGCTACTCGGCGCGGGCGTATCTGATCCAGCTGCGGCGCGCTGGTGCCGGGACCTTCCTTATCGACCCGATCCCGATCACCGACGCGCTGACGCCGCTGGCCGAGGCGATCAACGACCTCGAATGGGTCCTGCACTCCGCCGACCAGGACCTGCCCGGTCTCGCCGAACTCGGCCTGCGCCCGGCCCGCCTGTTCGACACCGAACTGGGCGGCCGCATCGCCGGCTACGAACGGGTCGGCCTGGCCGCGATGGTGGAGAATCTGCTCGGCCGCTCGCTGCGCAAGGGGCACGGCGCCGCCGACTGGTCGACCCGCCCGCTGCCCGACGAGTGGCTCAACTACGCCGCCCTCGATGTCGAACTGCTCCTGGAACTGCGCGACACCGTCGCCGCCGACCTGGCCGAACAGGGCAAGATCGACTGGGCCGCCGAGGAATTCGAGCACATCCGCACCATGGCGCCGCCCGCGCCGAAGGCCGACCGGTGGCGGCGCACCTCCGGCATCCACACCTTGCGCCGCACTCGTCAGCTGGCGATCGTGCGCGAACTGTGGACCACCCGCGACGCGCTCGCCCGCGCCCGCGATGTCGCGCCGGCCCGGATCCTGCCCGATTCCGCCATCGTGGCCGCCGCGACCGCCGAGCCACGCAGCATCGCCCAGCTGCGCACCCTGGCCGTCTTCGGCGGCCCACGCCAGCGCCGCTATTCCCGGGACTGGCTCGGCGCGATCGAACGCGGCCGCACCCTGCCCGACAAAGAACTCCCGCCGCTGACCCTCCCCTTCGACGGGCCGCCCCCGGTCAACCGGTGGGAACGCCGCGACCCCGCTGCCGCCGCCCGGCTCGCCACCGCCCGTAGCGCCATGGGCGAGCTCTCCACCGAATACGCCATCCCGGTGGAGAACCTGCTGTCCCCCGATCTCGTGCGACGGCTGTGCTGGGACGGTCTCCCCGACTACAAGAACGTCGGCGAACCGGACGAACTGTCGGCCACGATCGAGGAGTTCCTGCGCGCCGGCGGTGCGCGACGGTGGCAGCGCAGTCTCGCCGTGCCCGCCCTCACCAAAGCGCTGACGCCCTCCGCCAGGTAGCCGAGGGACACCAGCCGGCCGGCCCACCGCCTGCCGCGTACCGACCGAAATTCCCTCGACCCGGCGACCTCTCGGCGTTAGCGTGGTTCCTCGCCCGCCTGCCACCGTCGAGAGGATCCGCCGTGTCCGAAGCCGAGGCGATCGCCGCCAACCGCGCGAACTGGGACGATCGGGCCGACGTCCACGCGCGGTCGCGGATGTACGACGTCGACGCCTTCCTGGCCGACCCGAGCGCCGTCTCCTCGGTGGTGCGCAACGATCTCGAGGTGCTGGCGCCACATCTGCCGGAGACGGGGATCGCGGGCTGTTCGCTGCTGCACCTGCAATGCCATATCGGGACCGATACCGTGTCCTGGGCCAGGCTCGGCGCGGTGGAGGTGCACGGGCTCGACCTGTCGCCGAACTCGCTGCGGCACGCGGCCCGGATCGCCGCGGCGGATGGGCGCGACATCACCTGGGTGGAAGGCGACGCCCGCTTCGCCGCCGCTGTCATCGGCCGGCGGTTCGATACCGTCGTGACCAGCGCGGGCACCATCGTCTGGCTGCCGGAGCTGACCGCGTGGGCACGCTCGATCCATGATCTCCTGACCCCGGGCGGTGTGTTCGCCATTCGCGACGACCACCCGATCCTGGGTGCGATGCAGTTCGAGCCGTGGGAGATCGACGACGACTATCTCGCCGGTGGCGGCGCCCGCTCGTACTCGGATTCGGGCACCTACACCGAGGATTCGGACGGGTCGATCACGCACACCACCAATCACGAATGGCGGCACGACCTGGGCGAGGTCGTCGGCGCGCTGCTGGCGGCGGGGCTTGTCATCGAGGCGCTGGCCGAACTGCCGTACATGGACTGGCGGCCGTTCCCCGAGCTCGTCCCCTGTGCGGAGGGCTGGACGCTGCCTCCCGGCAAGCCGCGGATCCCGCTGAATTTCGCCGTCGTCGCCCGGCGTCCCCACTGAACGAGCTGCGCGCCCGGTGTAGTCACCGGGCGCGCGGGATCGATGCGGTGTGCTGTCAGCGCGACTGCAGCCAGCCGCCGATGCGCTGAGCGATCGCGTCCGCGGTGAGACCGAGTTCCTCGAGGATCTCGCCGCGCGAGGCGTGGTCGAGGAACTGCTGGGGCACACCGAGATCGCGGGCCGGCACGTCGAGACCGGCATCGCGCAGGCGCGCCGACACCGTCGAACCGATGCCGCCGTGCAGGCCACCGTCCTCGACGGTGACGACGAGGCGATAGTTCTCGGCCATCTTGACCAGGGTGTCCGACACCGGGATGACCCAGCGCGGATCGACCACGGTGACCGAGATGCCCTGCGGGGCAAGCAGTTCGGCGACCTGCATGGCCGTCTCGGCGAACGGGCCGACGGCCACGATCAGGACGTCACCGTGCTGGGACTGCGCCGAGCCCGCGCCGGGAACGGCCAGCCGCAGCACATCGATGCTGTCGACGCGCTCCACCGCGGTGATGTCCTCGGCGACACTGCCTTTCGGGAAACGCAGCACGGTCGGTCCGTCGGTGACAGCCAGCGCCTCGGCGAGTTCCTCCCGCAGGGTGGCGCCGTCGCGCGGGGCGGCGACGCGGATGCCGGGGATGATGCCGAGCAGCGAGAAGTCCCACATGCCGTTGTGGCTGGCACCGTCGGGACCGGTGATGCCGGCTCGGTCAAGGACCACGGTGACCGGCTGCTTCAGCAGCGCCACATCCATCAGCAGCTGGTCGAACGCGCGGTTGAGGAAGGTGGAGTAGATCGCGACGACGGGGTGCATACCGCCCAGCGCCAGACCGGCTGCCGAGGCCATCGCGTGCTGCTCGGCGATGCCGACGTCGAACATGCGGTTCGGGAAGCGCTCGCCGAACGGGGCAAGCCCGGTCGGGCCTGGCATGGCCGCGGTGATGGCGACGATGTCCTCGCGCCGCGACGCGTGGTCGATGAGCTCCTCGGAGAACACCGCCGTCCAGCCCTTGGCCTTCTTGCCCGCGAGCGGGCGGCCGGTGAGCGGGTCGATCGGGTCGCAGGCGTGCATCTGGTCGGCGACGTGGTTCTCGGCGTGCTCGTAGCCGTTGCCCTTGCGGGTGACCACGTGCACGACGACCGGGCCGCCGAAGTCCTTGGCGCGCCGCATCGCCGCCTCGAGCGCGACGAGGTCGTGGCCGTCGACCGGGCCGACGTACTTCATGCCCAGATCGGAGAACAGTTCCTGCGGGCTCACCGCGTCCTTGATCCCGGCCTTGAGCGCGTGGACCATCGAGTACGCCGAATCCCCCACGGCGGGAATGCTTTTGAGGATGCGCTTGCCCGCGTCGAGGGCGTGCTCGTAGGCGGGCTGGGTGCGCAGCGCGGTCAGCCGGTCGGCGAGGCCGCCGATGGTCGGCGCGTAGGAGCGGCCGTTGTCGTTGACCACGACCACCACCGGGCGGTCGGGCGCGCCCGCGATGTTGTTGAGCGCCTCCCAGCACATTCCGCCGGTGAGCGCGCCGTCACCGACGACCGCGACGACGGTGCGGTTCTGCTCGGACAGCGCGAACGCCTTGGCCAGGCCGTCGGCGTAGGACAGCGCGGCCGAAGCGTGCGAGGACTCCACCCAGTCGTGTTCGCTCTCGGCGCGGCTCGGGTAGCCCG
This sequence comes from Nocardia sp. NPDC055053, assembly GCF_053608285.1. Taxonomy (NCBI): domain Bacteria; kingdom Bacillati; phylum Actinomycetota; class Actinomycetes; order Mycobacteriales; family Nocardiaceae; genus Nocardia; species Nocardia sp. NPDC055053. The sequence continues at coordinate 8,747 of NZ_JBSGVD010000029.1, forward strand.
ACAGGCCGTCGCGCGTGCGCAGCGAGTCGAACCGGTCCTTGCGGCCGGTGAGGATCTTGTGCACGTAGGCCTGGTGACCGGTGTCGAAGATCAGCGGGTCCGCCGGGGAATCGAAGATCCGGTGCAGGGCGATGGTCAGCTCGACCACCCCTAGATTGGGGCCGAGATGGCCTCCGGTGGCGGCGACCTTCTGCACCAGGAACTCGCGGATCTCCTCCGCCAGCTCCCGCAGTTGCGGCACGCTCAGCCGGCGCAGATCTTCGGGTGAATCCACCCGCGACAGCACTCCCACCTGAACTCGCTCCCTCCGGACTATTGTGTGATCCGCCCAGTGTATTTGGCCGTGCGGGCGGCCCCGGCTCGCGGGCCCTTCCCGATCCGTCGCGCCGACCATAGTCCTACCAGGCCGAGCTGCCCACCCCCGCCCGCTGAACTGGGCGCCCGGCGGCGAACCGCCCTCCCAGCGGCCGTCGATCGGCTGTGAGGACTATCTCCCCCGCGCGTCCCCACCGGGGAGGCGACGACGCGACCTACAGTGACCGCTGTGGCCGAACCGGACGGTGTTGCGCGCACGATCGACCCCGGCGTGGTGGCTGGCATGCTCGACGAGGTGTACGCGGCCTGCCGCGACGACACCTCCGGCACGCCCGCCGACTACATCCCCGAGCTGGCCGCGGTGGCGCCCGACGCGTTCGGGCTGTGCCTGGCGACCGCGGACGGCCTGGTCTACGCGGTGGGCGATACCGGCATCGGGTTCACCATCCAGTCCATCTCCAAGCCGTTCACCTACGCGCTCGCACTGGCCGATCGCGGCCTGGATGGAGTGGCCGCGCACATCGATGTCGAGCCGTCGGGTGAGCCGTTCAACGAGATCAGCCTGGAACCGGAGACCCAGCGGCCGAGCAATCCGATGATCAACTCCGGGGCGATCACGGCGGCCTCGCTGATCAACGGCCGCGACGCCGCCGACAAGTTCGAGCGGGTCCGGCGCTGCTATTCACGTTTCGCCGGGCGGGAATTGCGGATGAACCAGGCGGTCTACGAGTCGGAGGCGCGCACCGGCTACCGCAACCGCGCGATCGGCTACATGCTGCGCTCGGTCGGCATCATCGACGTCGATCCCGACGACGCGGTCGACCGCTACTTCCGGCAGTGCTCGATCGAGATCACGTGCGCCGACCTCGCCCTGATGGCGGCGACGCTGGCCGACAACGGGGTGAACCCGAAGACGGGGGAACGGGCGCTGTCGACCGCGCTGACCGAGCGGGTGCTCAGCGTGATGACGACCTGCGGCATGTACAACGCGGCGGGCGACTGGGTGACCACGGTCGGCCTGCCCGCCAAGAGCGGGGTCGGTGGCGGGATCATCGCGGTGCTGCCAGGCCAGATCGGGATCTCGGTGTACTCGCCACGGCTGGACGGTCAGGGCAACAGCGTGCGCGGGGTCGCCGCGTGCCGGGAGCTGTCGCGGCGGCTCGAACTGCACTTCTGTCACGTGACCCGCTCGGCGCGCACCGCCATCCGCGCCGACTACTCGGTGGCGCAGGTGCCGTCGCGGTTGCGGCGCTCCCCCGAGGACGCCGAGGTGCTGGCGGCGCACGGCGACCGCGCCCGGGTCTACGAACTGCACGGTGACCTGCTCTTCGCCGGCGCCGAACGCGCGGTGCGGGCCATCGAGAGCAAGGCAGGCGCGCTCGACGCGCTGGTGATCGACCTGCGCCGGGTCGGCGAGGTGAGCGCGGTGGCGCGCGGGATGCTCGACGCCCTGCAGACCGAACTCGTCCGGGGCGGCAGCCGGGTCGCGCTGGTCGATCCCGACGCGCGGCTGGGTCGCGAGGCGTCGAGCCTCGACCCCGCCGATCCCTGCGGGCGGGTGTTCATCGACCGGGACACCGCGACCGAATGGTGCGAGGACATCGTCTTGGACCTGCACCGTCCGCCAGGGCAGCGTGCCCGCACCTCGATCCGCCTCGACGAGCATCCGCTGCTCGCCGGGCTCGACGACGACGATCGCGCCCGGTTGGCCGCCGATTTCGAGTCGCGGACCTTCGCGCGCGGTGAACTGATCGCCGACCGTGGCGATCCGCGCTCAGGGCTGTATCTGATCCTGGACGGGCGGGTGCGGGGGACCTTCCCCGGCACCGACGGGCGGGTCCACCGGCTGGTGACGCTGTCGGCGGGGATGTCGTTCGGGGAGATTCCGATGCTGATCGGGAAACCGTTCGTCAACGAGATCATCGCCGAGACGCCGGTGCGGGTGGCGGTGATGCCGCCCGGTGTCTTCGATCAGCTCACCGAGGGACACCCGCGGCTGAAACTGGTACTGCTGCAGCGCCTCGCCGCGGGCGCCTACGCGCAGATGGACGCCGCGGTGCGGACCATCTCCCGCAACGCGGGCAACTACTGACCGGTCGGCCCCGGAACCAGCGCCCGTCGCGAGACGTTGGTCAGCACAGCATCCTTCGACCGACAGGAGTAGCGCGGTGGGCAAGAAGTCCTGGCAGGCGAGCACGACGACATTCGGGCGCGGCACGGTGCGCGCGGTCCCCGATCTGATCCGGGTCACGCTGTCGGTGGAGTCGCGCGCCGACACGGTGGCCGCCGCCTACGGGCGCGCGGGTGACCGGGTGAGCGCCGTCGTCGCCGCCCTGCGCGCGGCCGGGGTGAGCGACGCCGACCTGGCGACCAGCGGGCTGAGCGTGCGCACCGAGACCGTCTACACCGACAACGGGCGCAGCGAGATCGCCGGCTACCTGGCGTCGACGAGCCTGAGCGTGTCACTGCGTGAGGGCACCGGCACCGAACCCGCCGACACCGTGGCCGCCGCGGTGACCGCGGGCGGCGACGATGTCCGCCTGGGCGGCCTGACCCGCGGCATCGCCGATCCGGAGCCACTGCTCGCGCAGGCGCGCGACGCCGCCTTCGACGACGCCAAGACCAAGGCCGAGCAGTACGCGGCCCGCGCGGGTGTGCGGCTGGGCGAGGTCATGCAGATCACCGAGGACATCGCCACACCGATGCCACGCGCCTACGAGATCGCCGAAATGGACAGCGCACCGATGCTGATGGCCCGGGCGAGCTCCCCCGTGCCGGTGGTGCCGGGTGAGACCGAGATCGGCGCCACCGTCCGGGTCACCTGGGCCCTGGACTGACACTCCAGTAGCACTGATCGTCGGCAGAGTCCGCGATCGGCTGCGCCCCACCGGATCCGATGGCTGCCAGGCACGATGGGGCAGGACCGATGGACGTCGGCGGCGATCGCCTCGGGCGCACGGACGAAGACACCAGCCTCGCAGCACCGTCGAGGTGTGACTCAGCGGTCGAGCAGGGCGACGCATTCGACGTGGTGGGTGGCGGGGAAGGCGTCGAAGGCGCGGAGGTCGGCCAGGTGGTAGCCGGCGTCGAGATAGAGGCCGAGGTCGCGGGCGAACGACGCGGGGTCACAGCCGATGTGGACGATCCGGCGGGGGTCGGCGTCGGTGACGGCGGCGACGATCTCCTTGCCCGCGCCCGCGCGCGGCGGGTCGAGGACGACGACGTCCGGTGTGCCCGCGGCGCTGTGGGTGCGCACCCAGCGTTCGACGCGGTCGGCGCGCAGGTCCAGCCAGGGCAGATCGCGCAGGGCGGCGATGCCGTCGGCGACGGCCGAACGCGCCGATTCGACGGCCGCGACGGCGCCGGTCTGCCCGGTCTGCTCGGCCAGGCGCGCGGCGAAGACGCCGACACCGCTGTACAGGTCCCACCCGGACCCACCTGGCGTCAGCCCCGACCACTCGGCGACCAGGTCCGAATAGCATTGCGCGGCACGATGATGCGCCTGCCAGAAGCCGGTCGCCGCCAGTTCCCAGCGTCGCCCGGCGACGTACTCCACCGCCCTGCCGGTCCCGGCCATCACCCATTCCTCGCGCGGCGCGTTGGTGGCCGACTTGCGCGCGGCCGCGCGGTCGCGGACCGCCCCACGCTCGTCACCGCCGGGGCCGCCGGATTCCCGGCGCCGGGTGGGATGCTGACGACCACGCCCGCGACCCGCGCCACGCCGCGTCTCCGGACGGCCACCGGCCTGGACGGTGTCGGGCACCGCGGCCAGCTCGACGATGTGCCGCACTCCGTCGCCGTCGACCGCGACGACCAGGTCGGCGCCCGGCGTCCACAGCCGGTCCGCGACACCGTCGAGCGCGCCGGCGACGGGCTGCGGGCACCGCAGATCCGGGATCACCGCGGTGCTGCGGAAACGGTGCACCCCGGCACGACCTGCGCCGTCGACGACCAGCCGCAGACGGGTCCGCCAGCCACCGGTCACCTCGCCGGAATCACCGGCGATCGGCTCGACCGTCACGTCCCGCTCCACCCCGGCCAGCCTGCGCAGCTGATCGGCCACCACCGTCGCCTTCAGCGCGCGTTGCGCGGCGGGCGTGGCGAAGGAGAAATCACAGCAGCCCGCGCCGCCGGGACCGGACACCGGGCAGGTCGCCGGCACCCGATCCGGGGACGCCTCGATGATCTCGACGGCATCGGCGCGGCAGAACGACCCGCCCCGATCCTCGGTGACCCTGGCACGCACCAGCTCACCCGGCAAGCCGTGGCGCACGAACACCACGCGGCCCTCGTGCCTGCCGACACAGAAACCACCGTGCCCCGGCGGCCCGAGCCGGATCTCGAATTCCTGTCCGACCCACTCGCTCATCCGCGGCGGCCCGGCTCGAAACCGCGGCGCACCGAACCCGGCGCGTTCACGTCGGCGGGCTGTTTGGCGTGCGCGGAGGAACTGAGCTGCCACGGCACGCTCGTCACCATCACGCCCGGTTCGAACAGCAGCCTGCCCTTCAACCGCAGCGCGGACTGGTTGTGCAGCACCTGCTCCCACCAGTGGCCGACCACGTATTCGGGGATGAACACGGTGACGACATCGCGCGGGGCGTCCTTGCGCACCCGCTTCACGTAGTCCAGCACCGGCTTGGTGACCTCGCGGTAGGGCGATTCGATCACCTTGAGCGGCACGTTGATCTCGCTGTTCTCCCATTCGCGCACGAGTTTGCGGGTGTCGGCGTCGTCGACGTTCACCGTCACCGCTTCGAGGGTGTCGGGCCGGGTCGCGCGGGCGTAGGCCAGGGCGCGCTTGGTCGGCAGGTGCAGCTTGGAGACCAGCACGATGGAATGAGTGCGGCTGGGCAGCACACCGTCCCAATCGGATTCGTCGAGCTCACGCGAGACCGAGTCGTAGTGCTTGCGGATGAGCTTCATCACGATGAAGATCGCCACCATCGTGATGATCGCGATGTAGGCGCCGGCGAAGAACTTGGTGACGAGCACGATCACCAGCACGGTGCCGGTCAACGTGAGGCCGATCGCATTGATCACTCTCGACCGCTTCATCTTCGCCCGCTGCGCCGGATCGGTCTCGGTGCGCAGCAGCCGCGTCCAATGCCGCAGCATGCCGGTCTGGCTGAGCACGAACGAGACGAACACACCGACGATGTAGAGCTGGATGAGCTTGGTGACCTCGGCGTCGAACAGCACCACGAACGCGATCGCCGCGCCCGCGAGGAACAGGATGCCGTTGGAGAAGGCCAGCCGATCGCCGCGGGTGTGCAGCTGACGGGGCAGGTAGCGATCCTGCGCCAGGATCGAGCCGAGGACAGGGAAACCGTTGAACGCGGTGTTCGCGGCCAGCACGAGGATCAGCGCGGTGACGATGGTGATGAAGAAGAAGCCGATCGGGAAGCCGTGGAAGACGGTCTCGGCGATCTGGGCGATCAGTGTCTTCTGGTGGTAGTCGGCGGGCGCGCCGACCAGGTTCGACGTGTCGTGGGCGTAGACGACCCCGATCCTCTGGGCCAGGATGATGATGCCCATCAGCAGGACGATCGCGATGGAACCCAGCAGCAGCAGGGTGGTCGCGGCATTGCGCGACTTGGGTTTACGGAACGCGGGCACGCCGTTGCTGATGGCTTCCACACCGGTCAGCGCGGCACAGCCGGAGGAGAAGGCGCGCGCGATCAGGAAGGCGAAAGCCAGACCATAGAGGTGCTCGTTCTCGGCGTTGAGCCCGAACCCGGCCGACACGGCCTGGATATCGTCACCGAGGACGTAGAGCCGGAACAGTCCCCAGCCGAGCATGACGGCCATGCCGAAGATGAAGGCGTAGGTCGGAATCGCGAACGCCTTACCCGACTCCCGGACACCGCGCAGATTGATCGCGGTGAGCACCGCGATCGCCACCACCGCGAACAGCACCTTGTGCGTCGCGACGAACGGGATCGCCGAGCCGATGTTCGACGCGGCCGAGGAGATCGACACCGCCACCGTGAGCACATAGTCGACCAGCAGCGCGCTACCGACCGTCAGACCGGCGGTCGGCCCCAGGTTCTTGGTCGCGACCTCGTAGTCACCGCCACCGGACGGGTAGGCGTGCACGTTCTGCCGGTAGCTGGCGACCACAACGGCCATCACGAACGCGACGGCCAGCCCGACCCACGGCGCGTACATGTAGGCCGAGATGCCCGCCGCCGACAGCACCAGGAAGATTTCCTCCGGCGCGTAGGCCACCGAGGACATCGCGTCGGAGGCGAACACCGGAAGAGCGATACGCTTGGGCAACAACGTGTGGCCGAGCGAATCGCTACGGAACGGCCTGCCCAGCAGCACGCGCTTGGCTGCCGTCGTCAACTTGGACACCGGGCTGAGCATAGAGGAGTTCACCGGTACCTTCGCGCGCACGTTCGCCCCGCCCTGCGCCGGTGTCGTGATTGTTTGCGCCGCCTCGCCCAGGGGAAAATGGGCGATGGGAGCATCCGGCGGGTACGGTCCTTGCCGGACGCCACGGGTTCGGCAAGGAACGAGGGTGCACGGTGTACGTAGTGATCATGGGGTGCGGACGGGTCGGCTCGTCGCTGGCGCGCGCCCTGGTCCGGGTGGGACACGAGGTCACGGTGATCGACCGCGATCCCAGCGCGTTCCGCCGCCTGGGTGAAGGGTTCACCGGGCAGGAAGTGGTCGGTGTCGGTTTCGACCGGGATGTGCTGACCCGCGCGGGAATCGAGCGCGCCGACGCCTTCGCGGCCGTGTCCTCCGGTGACAACTCCAACATCATCTCGGCCAGGGTCGCCAGGGAGATGTTCGGCGTCGAGCGCGTCGTCGCCCGGATCTACGACGCCAAGCGCGCCGAGGTCTACGAGCGGCTCGGCATCCCCACCATCGCGACCGTGCCGTGGACCACCGACCGGTTCCTGCGCACGCTCATCGGCGACAACTCGACCACCACCTGGCGTGATCCGACGGGCGCGGTGGCTGTCACGCAACTCACCCTGCACGAGGACTGGTCCGGACGCACCGTGCGCGATCTGGAACGCGAACTCGGGGTGCGGGTGGCGTTCATCCTGCGCTTCGGCCAGGGTCTGCTGCCCGAATCCAAGACCATCGTCCAGGCCGACGACGTGGTCTACGTCGCTGCGACGTCCGGCAGTGTCGGTGAGGCGGTCGCCTTGGCCGCCAAGGCTCCCCTGAGCGAGGACTGAACATGAAGGTGGCCATCGCCGGAGCGGGCGCCGTCGGGCGCTCGATCGCCAGGGAACTGCTGCGCGGCGGGCATCGGGTGATGCTGCTCGAACGGCAGCTCGACCACATCGACCCCGCGGCCATCCCCGACGCGGTGTGGGTGCACGCCGACGCCTGCGAGCTGTCGCTGCTCGAGAACGCCCAGCTCGAGACCTACGAGGTGGTCATCGCGGCCACCGGCGACGACAAGACGAACCTGGTGCACAGCCTGCTCGCCAAGACCGAGTTCGGGGTGCGCCGGGTGGTCGCGCGCGTCAACGATCCGCGCAACGAATGGCTCTTCGACGAGTCGTGGGGTGTCGACGTGGCGGTGTCGACGCCGCGGCTGCTCGCCTCACTCGTCGAGGAAGCGGTGTCGGTGGGTGACCTCGTCCGGCTGATGACGTTGCGGCAGGGACAGGCCAACCTGGTCGAGATCACCCTGCCCGCCGACACCCAGCTGGCGGGCAAGCCGGTCCGGACCCTGGTGATGCCACGCGACACCGTCCTGGTGACGATCCTGCGCGGCGGCCGGGTGATCGTGCCGCAGGCCGACGACCCGTTCGAAGGCGAGGACGAACTGCTGTTCGTCACCTCGGTGGAAGCCGAAGAGGACCTGCGCCTGACGCTGGCCACCCACGGCATCAAACCGTAACCGCGCTCAGGCGACCTGCAGCTCCGCGCGCAGCTTGTTCAGCGCGCGATGTTGCATCACCCGCACCACGCCCGGACTCGTGCCGATGGCCTCGGCGGTCTGCGCCGCGCTCCAGCCGAGCACGATCCGCATGACCAGCACCTCGCGGTGGTTCGGCGCCAGCACCCGCATCAGCTCGCGCGTGGCCGCGCCGCGTTCATGGGCCAGCGCCCACTCCTCCGGGCCCGCCGCGACACTGGCGGCGTCGGGCAGCTCGGCCATCGGGTAGGCGGTGTGCCTGGCGCGGCGGAACGCGTCCGACACCTTGTTGGCGGCGATGCCGTAGACGAAGGCCAGGAACGATTTGCCCTGGTCGCGGTAGCGCGGGATGGCGGTGACGGTGGCCATCAGCACTTCCTGGGTGACATCGTCGCTGGTGACGGTGAGATGACCGGTGGCGCCCATCCTGGCCGAGCAGTAGCGCCGGACCAGCGGATGCACCAGGCGCACGATCTCGGCGACGGCGCCGCGGTCACCGGCCGCGGCGGGCGCGATCAGTGCGTCCAGCTCGGCTCCGATGCGCTTGCTCTCCGACAGCACGGAGGCGGAGTTCTTCGATGCGCCGGAGAGACGGTGCTCGGGAGCCATCATGGTCGCCGGTCCTTTCACGATCACTGCGTTTTCAGTTACGCATTGATCGTGCGACGAACTCGGCGGCCGGACCAGACACCCCAGGGTGGGTAGATCCCCACCTCCCGCGGCACTTCGGCCACGGCTCAGGCGTGCGCGGAATCCGTTCCGGCGCGGGCGGAATCGGATTTCCCGACCGGCAGGTGACCCGCGCGGCGCACCGCCCACACGGTGACCACCAGCGCCACCGCCGTCAGCGGCCAGCCCATGCCGATCCTGGCCACCGCCAGCCAGGTGGTGTGGTCGGTGTCGTAGAGCTGCGACTGGACCAGGTAGCGGGCGCCGAACACGACCACCCACACGACCGTGGCCAGGTCGTAGAGCCTGCGGATGCGGCGATCGCCGCGCCAGGCGGTGCCGTGCCCGTTGAGGGCGCCCCAGATGACGCCGACCAGCGGCCACCGGAACAGGATCGACACCGCGAACACACCCGCGTACACCAGGCTGGTGTAGATCCCGAACAGGAAGTAGCCCTTGGCCTCCCCCGTCCTGGACGCGATGAACGCGCACACGCCGACACCGAGGAAACCGGAGATCGCCGGCTGGATCGGGCTGCGGCGGAACAACCGCCACCCGAGCACACCGGCGGCCACACCGAGGGCGGCCCAGATGGCCGCGGTGAGGCCGGCGACGGTGTTCACGGGGACGAACACGAGCACGGGCACGGTGGAGTAGATCAGGCCGCTGATCCCGCCCAGCTGCTGGAGCAGGGTCTGCTTCTGCTCCAGCTCGGCGTCGACCTCGGGGTCGACCGGGTTATCGGTCGGCACCGGCAGCGCCACGGTGGGTTCGGGGTCCGCGGCAATGCGGTAATCGTCGCTGGTGGGCATACGTCAGCTGTTCCCGCGCAATTCGTAGTAGGGGTTGAAGATCACCTTGCGGCCGTCGCGGTCGCCGACGCGACCACGGACCAGGATGCGCCTGCCCGGTTCGATACCGGGAATGCGCCTGCGGCCGATCCAGACGAGGGTGATCGCGTCGGTGCCGTCGAAGAACTCGGCCTGCACGGTCGCGCCCGCGGCCTTGGGACACGCCTCGACGCTGCGCAGCCTGCCCAGAATCGTGGCTTCCTCACCGCGACAACAGTCCGCCGCGCGCCGGGCACCGGAGGCGTCGGCCGTCTCCGCCAGCTCCTCGGCGTCGAGCTGATCGATATCGGCGGTCAAGCGGCGCCCGAGTCGACGAAAATATCCCGAGTCCGGACCCGATCCCGACTTGTGTCCGCCCGTGGATGACGACATGGCACGCTTCTCCCGCTAGTTGGCCGTACACCGCCACTGTAGATGGGCAAACGGGCGGCCGCTACGCTCGGTCCGTGTTGCGCACCCCACCCCAGCTCACCGTGGTCGCCCTGCCCGGAACCGGTTCCGACGCCGCTTTCGCCGCCCGTGCGTTCGGACCGGCCGCAGCCGCGCACGGACTGGCGTTCCAGGCCGTCGAACCGGACCCGAAGGCCGTGATCGCGAGCTGTACCGCGGCTTTGGACGCCGCCGCAGCGCGCGGCCCCGTCCTGGCCGCAGGCATCTCCCTCGGCGCCGCGATCGCACTCGACTGGGCAGCCGGGCACCGCACCGCGGTGGTCGGTGTCATCACAGCATTACCCGCCTGGACGGGCGCCGAAACCGCGTCCTGCCCCGCCGCGCTGAGCGCCTCGGTTACCGCCGGGCAACTGCGCGCCGACGGGCTGGACGCGGTGATCGAGCGGATGCGGGCGTCGAGTCCCGGCTGGCTGGCCGACGCGCTCACCCAATCCTGGCGCGGACAGTGGCCGCATCTGCCGCAGGCACTCGACGAGGCCGCCGCCTACGCCTGGCCGACGGTCGAGCAGCTGGCCGAGAGCGCGGTACCGGTGGCCGTGGTCGGCGCGAGCGACGACCCGGTGCACCCGATCGCCGTCGCCGAACAGTGGGCGGGCATCCTGCCGCAGGCGCGGCTACATCGGGTGACCCTGGACGAGCTGGGTGCCGATCCGGCGGTACTCGGACATGCCGGGTTCGCCGAGCTCCACCGCCTCTCCGCGACTTCGGCCGGTCGCGGGTAGGCGGTCGGCCTGTCGACCGGGCCGACGGTCAGGTGTGGGTCGGCGCGCTGGGCGAGTACCCGTGTGCTCGCGAAATCAGTTGTCCCGCAGGATTGCCCGCTGCTTGTCCCGCAGCGGGCACCCGTCTAGTTCAAGCCGAGCTGTTGCATCGCCGACCCGTCCGCGCCACGACGCGGCTCGTCGGGCAGCTTAGGGGGCAGCGCCGAGGTCGGTGGGGCCTGCGCGGCGGCGGCCTGCGCGGCCAATGCCTGCTGCTGGGCCAGCACCTGCTGCTGGTGGGCGGCGGCCAGCTGTTCGGCCAGTTCCTGCGGCAGCACCACCGGCAGCGGATCACGCACGGGCAGCGGCTCGTCACCGCGACGCACCACGGCATCGGCCAGGACCGCGCGCGCGGCCGTGATCAGCGGGCTGCGCTCGTCCACCGCGCCCGACGGGCCAGCGGCGACAAGGCGGATCATCCAGCGCGGTCCGTCGACACCGATGAAGCGCAGGTCGGCGCCCTCGGTGATCGCCTTGACCTCGCGACCCCACGGGCCCTTCTCCACGGCGACGCTCGCGCCGTCACCACGCAGCGATTCGGCCAGATCCGCGGCGACCGTGCGCCACTGGCCCGCCGATTTCGGCGCGGCGTAGGCGGCGACGGTGAGCCTGCCGTGCTCGGTGGCCAGGTGCACCGCCTGCGGGGTGCCGTCCGGGCTCATCTCCACCTGCAACTGCCCGCCCGCGGGCACGGGGATGACCACCGACCCCAGATCGAGGCGGCGCTCGATCATCTCGTCGGTGACCTCGCTGATGTCGTACGGCCCCGCGGCGGCATCCGGCTCGTGGTCGAAATTGCCGTAGATGCGCTCGTCGGTCGGCGCGTCGTCGAAGTCCAGGTGCGCGAAGTCGGGACGCTGGAACTCGTCGGTGTCGTACTCGTCGGAATCGGCGTAATCACCGGATTCGTCGTAGTCGACCTCGTCGTCGTAGCCCGCGTACTCGTCCTCGCGCGGTGCGCGCTTCTTCTTGCTCTTGCCGAACAGCCCCATTACGCCTCCTCGCCGGCCAGGCTGGCATGCCCGCCGCTCGACCCGTATCCGCCGGTGCCACGGGCGGTGTCGTCGAGATCGTCGACCTCGGCGAAATCGACCAGCTCGACCCGCTGCACCAGCAACTGCGCGATGCGGTCGCCGCGGCGCAGCTCGATCGCCGTGCGCGGGTCGTGATTGATCAGGCACACCTTGATCTCGCCGCGATAGCCCGCGTCGACCGTGCCGGGGGTGTTGACCACCGACAGGCCTGCCTTCGCGGCCAAGCCGGACCGGGGATGGATCAACCCGACCGTGCCGAGGGGCAGCGCGATCGCGATCCCGGTCCCGACCAGCACCCGCTCGCCCGGTTCGATGATCACGTCCTCGGTGGTACAGAGATCGACGCCCGCGTCACCCGGATGGGCACGCGTCGGCACGGGGATGCCGGGATCGAGCCGCCGCAGCGGAATCGGTGCAAGTGCGTTCACATCGGTCGAGCCTACGCGGTCGGCGCCGGACCTTCTCGTCGCCGCCCCAGCGTGGTGACCTAGTGTTGAGGGGTGCCCGACCAGCCCCATTCGCCGATCGCCGACGCCGCAGACACCGACCGCCCCGCGCCCTCGGCGCACGGTGCCTCGCCCTACCGGGAACGCCTCTGGGTGCCGCTCTGGTGGTGGCCGATCGGCTTCGCCATCGCGGGACTGCTGGCCGCCGAGATCCACATGGGAGCGCCCGGCCTGCGCGCGTGGCTGCCCTACGTGCTCCTCGCGCCGGTGCCGGTCTGGATTCTGTTGTGGATGAGCAGGCATCGCCTGGAAGTGACCGTCGCGCCCGACGGCGCCGCGGAACTGCGCGTCGACCGCGCCCACCTGCCGGTGAGCTTCGTCGCGCGCGCCGCGGCCGTCGCGCCGACGGCCAAGAGCGCGGCGCTGGGCCGACAGCTCGACCCCGCCGCGTATGTGCAGCACCGGGCCTGGATCGGCCCGATGGCGCTGCTGGTTCTCGACGACCCGGACGACCCGACGCCGTACTGGTTGATCAGTACGCGCAGGCCGGACCGGGTCTTGGCCGCGCTCGGACTCCCGAGCGCGGGCTGACCCGTCGCGTCGCTTATGCGGCGCAGTCCATGCAGATCAGCTGGCCGCCCTTCTCGCTGGCCAGTCGGCTGCGGTGGTGCACGAGGAAGCAGCTCGAACAGGTGAACTCGTCGGCCTGCTTCGGGACCACCCGAACGCTGAGTACTTCGTCGGACAGGTCCGCGCCGGGAAGCTCGAACGATTCCGCTGTATCGGATTCGTCGATGTCCACGACGGCGGACTGCGCCTCGTTGCGGCGGGCCTTCAGCTCCTCGAGCGAATCCTCCGACACTTCGTCGGATTCGGTGCGCCGCGGTGCGTCATAGTCGGTTGCCATGTCGTCTTCCCCTCAGTCCTTACTCCGTATATCCCGGATCAGTTCGATTGCCGTACCCCGCAGGGGTCCGGCGTTCGTACCGCCCCGCCGGTGGTGCACCTCACACGTACACCGGTCGCCTATCAGGGTCGATCGGCGATCGATCACTCCGACAGCGTTCGGTTAACGCAGGACATGCCCTTGTTGTTCCCGCGACCGACCACAGTTTCACCGGTGATTATTCGATCTGGGCGGGCAGACAATAGCGGACCTACGGACAAATGTCGCAATCAAAACCCGGCCGAGTCGAAACCGACGACGAATCTTCACCTGGTGGGAAACTCGCCGAGACATCCCGCACTCACACCCGGCCGCCGGACTCGTAGAGTGAGCGCGTGGTTTCACTGATCACCGAAGGCAGCGCGACCGATCGCGACGGCACACCCTTCCCGCGACGGCGGCCCGAGCTCTGGCTCGCGCTGGTCCTCGTGCTGGCTCTGGTGAGCCTGCTCGTCTGGATCACGGCGTTTCGCACCCATGACGACAGCAACGAACCGATGGCCTGCAACGCGCCGAGCACGCCGACGGCCACCAACGCAGCCCAGCCCGCGCCGCTCGGCACGCGGGTCGGCCTCTCCCGCCTCGACGAGGTCGATCCCGCCGCGCTGGCGGAGTCGAAGGTCAGGGTCTTCAACGCCAACGGCAAGAGCGGCCAGGCGGGCAACATCGCCTCCGCGCTGGGCGACCTCGGCTTCGCCGGCGCGCCGGGGACACAGGTCGGTAACGATCCGGTCTATGTCAGCGGCGACCTCAACTGCACCGGGCAGATCCGCTTCGGCGTCAACGGCAGGCCGGCGGCCGCGTCGGTCCAGCTGGTCGCGCCGTGCGCCGAACTGATCGAGGACCCGCGCACCGACGATTCGGTCGACCTGGTTCTCGGTCTGGCCTTCGGCGAATCGCTGCGGCCCGGCGCCGACGCCGAGGCTGTCCTGCGGGCGTTGAAGAACCTGGCGCCCGGCGCCAGCTCGTCCTCGATCGATCCCGCGCTGATCGAGGCCGCCCGCGACGTCAAGTGCTGAGCCCGCGGTCCCGGCCCTGACGCCGGGACCGCCCTCGCGGTTCAGTCCGGCAGCGCCTCGGTGGCGCCGACGCGCTCGAGCAACGTGGTCAGCTCCCCGGCCACTCCGGGGGCGGCCACGATCGTGATCTCGCCCGCGGCACCGCCGACGGTGACCTCGGGGACGCGCACGACGGCGCCCGCCTCGGCGGCGATCAGCGCGCCCGCCGCCCAGTCCCACGCGTTGAGGCCGTGCTCGTAGTAGGCGTCGAGTTCGCCCGCCGCGACATGGCACAGGTCCATGGCCGCCGCGCCGAGCCTGCGGATGTCGCGGATCTCCGGGAGGATCTCGGTCAGCAGCTGCGCCTGCCGTGCCCGGCGCTGCCTGCCGTAGGCGAAGCCGGTGGCCACCAGGGCCACCGCCAGCGAGTCCTCGCGGGCACAGGTCAGGATCGTCGCTGCGCCGTCGGCGCGCACCGCCGTGGCGCCACCGCCACGCGCGGCGCTGTAGGTGGTCGCCGTCGCCACGTCGACCACCGCGCCCGCGACCGGACTGCCGTCGCGCACCGCGGCCACCGAGACGGCGTAGCCGGGCAGCCCGTACAGGAAGTTGACGGTCCCGTCGATCGGGTCGACGACCCAGGTGACGGTGCCAGGCGCGCTCGCCCCGACATCGCCGCCGCCCTCCTCGCCGAGGATCGCGTCGGCGGGCCTGCGCTCGGCGAGCAGCCCGCGGATCAGCTGCTCGGACTCCGTGTCGACGACGGTGACGGGATCGGTGACGTGTCCCTTGGTGGCCACGGCGCCCTCGGCGGGACCGCCGTCGGTGAACACCTCGGGTCTGCGGGCACGCACGTGCGCTGCGGCCGCTTCGGCGAGTTCCACGGCGAGCGAACGCAACTCGTCGTACTCGGCGGCGACGGTGGGGGCGGTGGTCTCGAAGGCTGTGGGTTCGGGCACCACTCCATGGCATCACATGCCGAGTCGACTCGCCCGGGACGTGACTACCGCTACTCTTTGTCAGGCACATCGACCGCACGAGCGAGGGGTTGAACCATGTCTGCTCGAGGGCACGCCTTCGGCATCGATATCGGCGGCAGCGGCGTCAAGGGCGCGGTGGTCGATCTGGCCACGGGCTTGCTGACCCACGACCGGATCAAGATCGCCACGCCACAGCCGTCCACCCCGGACGCGGTCGCCGACGCGGTGGCCGAGCTCGTCGCGCAGGCGCGGTGGGACGGACCGGTCGGCCTGACCCTGCCGTGCGTGGTGCTCGACGGGCACGCCAGGACCGCCGCCAACGTCGACCACGGGTGGATCGGCACCGACGCCCGCTCGCTGTTCGGCAAGGCGCTGGGCGGGCGTGCGGTGACGGTCCTCAACGACGCCGACGCCGCCGGCCTTGCCGAGGACAGCTACGGCGCCGCCGGTGCCCTCACCGGGCTGACGCTGCTGCTCACCTTCGGCACCGGCATCGGCTCGGCGCTGATGTACAACGGCACCCTCGTGCCCAACTCCGAACTCGGCCACCTGATGGTCACCGGCGCCGAGGCCGAGCACTTGGCCGCCGCCTCGGTGAAGGACCGCGAGGGCCTGACCTACCCGCAGTGGGCCGAGCGGGTCAGCACGGTGCTGCGCCACATCGAGGACCTGTTCTGGCCGAACGTGATCGTGGCGGGCGGCGGCATCAGCCGCGATTATGAGCAGTGGATCCCCTTGCTCACCAACCGAACTCCGGTGATTCCGGCCGTTCTGAAGAACACCGCGGGTATCGTCGGCGCCGCCATGGCCGTCGAGATGGGCATCGCGCCGTAGTGCGGCGCGCAGGGCGGCGCAACGCCTCGATGGCATCGTGCCATGAGTACCCTGGTTGGATCGTTACAATGGAACACGTCCGGCGGTGAGCCGGTGAAACCTTCCGGCCGCGGCCGGTCGCGAGAAGGCCGGTGAACATACCGGCGTCACCCGACCGACGCACCGCCGGTGCAACCCGACCGACCGCTCCGCCGGAAAACCACTCTGGCGTGACGCCGCACGAGACCGTCACGAAAGGGCGTACGTGGTAGCCACGAATACCCGTCAGACCGCCGACTCGGCCGACGCCGACGCCGACGCCACCACCACGGCCAAGAAGGCTCCGGCCAAGAAGGCCGCTGCCAAGAAGGCACCGGCGAAGAAGGCCGCTGCCAAGAAGGCTCCGGCGAAGAAGGCTGCCGCCAAGAAGGCACCGGCCAAGAAGACCGCCGCGAAGAAGGCGACCTCGGCCGAGGGTGGCGAGGAACAGCTCGACGACGAGTCGATCGAACTCGACGATCTCGGTGATCTCGAGGTCTCCGAGGACGAGCTCACCGACGGCGACGCCCTGGTCGAAGAAGTGGCCGAGGACACCACCGAGGAAGCCGAGACCGAGGAGCCCTCCGAGAAGGACAAGGCCTCCGGCGATTTCGTCTGGGACGAGGAGGAGTCCGAGGCGCTGCGCCAGGCACGCAAGGACGCCGAGCTCACCGCCTCCGCCGACTCGGTGCGCGCCTACCTCAAGCAGATCGGCAAGGTCGCGCTGCTCAACGCGGAGGAGGAGGTCGAACTCGCCAAGCGGATCGAGGCGGGCCTGTTCGCCGCGGAGAAGATGCGCGAGTTCGCCGAGGCGGGCGAGAAGCTCTCGGTGACCACCCGCCGCGATTTCAACTGGATCGTGCGCGACGGCAACCGCGCCAAGAACCACTTGCTCGAGGCCAACCTGCGCCTGGTCGTCTCGCTGGCCAAGCGCTACACCGGTCGCGGCATGGCGTTCCTGGATCTGATCCAGGAGGGCAACCTCGGCCTGATCCGCGCGGTCGAAAAGTTCGACTACACCAAGGGTTACAAGTTCTCGACCTACGCGACGTGGTGGATCCGTCAGGCCATCACCCGCGCCATGGCCGACCAGGCCCGCACCATCCGTATCCCGGTGCACATGGTCGAGGTCATCAACAAGCTCGGCCGCATCCAGCGCGAGCTGCTCCAGGACCTGGGCCGTGAGCCCACCCCGGAGGAGCTGGCCAAGGAAATGGACATCACGCCGGAGAAGGTCCTCGAGATCCAGCAGTACGCGCGTGAGCCGATCTCGCTGGACCAGACCATCGGCGACGAGGGCGACAGCCAGCTCGGTGACTTCATCGAGGACTCCGAGGCCGTCGTCGCGGTCGACGCGGTGAGCTTCACCCTGCTGCAGGATCAGCTGCAGTCGGTGCTGGAGACGCTGTCCGAGCGTGAGGCGGGCGTTGTCCGGCTGCGCTTCGGCCTGACCGACGGTCAGCCGCGCACCCTCGACGAGATCGGCCAGGTCTACGGCGTGACGCGCGAGCGAATCCGCCAGATCGAGTCGAAGACGATGAGCAAGCTGCGGCACCCGAGCCGGTCGCAGGTGCTGCGCGACTACCTCGACTGACCGAGCTCTACCGCGAGGCCCGTATCCATTCATCCGGATGGATACGGGCCTCTTTTCATTTCCGGATAAAAATGCCGAACGGTCCGTATTACCAATAAACCGGAGACGGTAACCGTTTCGTGATCAAACCCACAGTGCTGGATTGCGCTGTGAACGCCGCGAATTCGCGATCTTCACCGTATTGTCACAGACAGTTTTTCGTTCTACCGCCACCGGTCTGCGGTACGGCATTGAGGGTTTTTCGCGGCGTGCTCGACATCTATCACTTCAGCTACGGCTGGTTCACCCCCGTTCTCGCGTATTTCATGTCCGTCACCGGCTGCCTGCTCGGCCTGCAGTGCGCGGCCCGCGGCCGCAACGCGGTGGAAGGACGGGTCGGCTGGCTGATCGGCGCGGCGATCGCCATCGGCGGAACCGGCATCTGGGTCATGCATTTCATCGCCATGCTCGGTTTCACCATCCGCGGCGCGGAGATCCGCTACGACATCCCGCTGACGCTGTTCAGCGCGATCACCGCGATGGTGGTGGTCGGGATCGGGCTGTTCATGGTCAACAAGCCCCAGCCGACGCTGCGCTCGCTGCTGGCGGGCGGCACGATCACCGGCCTCGGCGTCGGCACCATGCACTACACCGGCATGTACGCGATGAGGTCGACGGCGACGGTGACCTACGACCCGAAGATCGTCACGCTGTCGATGGTGATCGCGGTGGTGGCCTCGATCGTGGCGCTCTGGTTCACGTTGCGCGTCAAGGGTTTTCTCGCGACGGTGGGCGCGGCGGTCATCATGGGCGTTGCCGTCACCGGGATGCACTACACCGGTATGGCCGCCATGCACGCGCACTCCAACCATCACGCCGCGCCGCCGACAGGCTCGGGCGCGATGGATCTGCTGGCACCGCTGATCGGGGTGAGCAGCATCGTCACCATGCTGGTGCTGATCAGCGTGAGTCTCACCGAGATCGAGAACGAGGAGGCGCTGCCGCGGATGTGGCTGACCTCCCGGCATCAGCCGAAAACCCGGCGACAGCTTCCGCTTCCGCCCGCTCCCCTGCCCCCGGCCCCCGGCGCGCCGACCCACGAGCACATCGATTACCGCACCGAGGAACTGGTCTACGACGGCGCGGGCAGCTGGCCGCGCCGGGTCGTCGACTGATCAGCTCGCCGCCACCTCGGTCCGGCGCCGGGCGAATTCGACGACCGGCTCGACGACCCTGGCCGCGATCGGCCCGAGAATCGCCATCAGCAGCACATAGGCCGAGGCGAGAGCGGCCAGCCGGGCGTCGGCCTTGCCGTAGGCGACGGCCAGGCCCGCGATGACGATGGAGAACTCGCCGCGCGCCACCAGCGCGGCACCGGCCCTGGCGCGGCCCATCCGGCGGATTCCCTGCCTGCTCGCCGCCCACCAGCCGACGGCCACCTTGGTGCCGGTGGTGACCACCGCCAGCGCGACCGCCCAGCCGAACACCGGCGGCACCGCGGCCGGATCGATCGACAGCCCGAAGGCGACGAAGAAGATCGCGGCGAACAGATCTCGCAGCGGCTCCAGCAGTTTCGCCGCCTCGTGCGCGGTGGAACCGGAGATCGCGATGCCGAGCAAGAACGCGCCGACCGCGGCCGAGACGTTCAGCGCCGAGGCGGCACCGGCCACCAGCAGCGCGGCGCCGAGCAGTTGCAGCAGGAACACCTCGCGGTCGGCGCTGTCGAGCACCGCCGAGACCAGCCTGCCGAAGCGCAGCGCCACCACCAGCACCACCGAGATGGTGGCCAGGGCGATCGCCAGCGACACCAGCCCGCTGAGCAGACTCAGCCCGGCCAGCATCATCGTCAGGATCGGCAGATACACCGCCATCGCCAGGTCCTCGAGGACCAGGATCGACAGCACGACCGGCGTCTCGCGGTTACCGAGGCGGCCCAGGTCGTCGAGGACTTTGGCCACGATGCCCGACGACGAGATGTAGGTGACGCCGCCGAGGACGACGGCGCCGGTCACGCCCCAGCCCAGAATCAGCGCCACCGCGACGCCGGGCAGCGCGTTGGCCACCAGATCGACAACGCCCGCCGCCCAGGAGCGCCGCAGACCCGTCATCAACTCGGGGGCCGTGTACTCCAGCCCGAGCAGCAACAGCAGCAGCACGACGCCGATCTCGCCTGCCAGGTGCCCGAACTCGGTGGCCACCTCCAGCTCGAAGAATCCCCCGCGCCCGAACGCCAGCCCACCCAGCAGGTACAGCGGGATCGGCGACATCCCGAACCGGCCCGCGACTCGCCCGCAGATGCCCAGCCCGAACAAGATCACGCCGAGCTCGAGCAGAGCCAGGGCCTGCGAGGTCACGGCCGTCAGCCGTGCGCGAGGATCTTCGCGGCCGCGTCCAGGCCGTCCGGGGTGCCGACGACGACGAGCAGATCACCCTCGGTGAAGGTGAAATCCGGGCCGGGCGACGGGTGCAGCTGACCGGCGCGCATCACCGCGACGATCGAGGTCTTGGTGCGGGTGCGCATGCCGGTCTCGCCCAACGTGCGACCCGCGAACGGTGATTCGTCGCCGATCGCGAGCTGCCGGGTGGTGATCCCGGGTAGGTCGCGATGGTCGTCGTTGAGTTTGGCGACCAGTTGCGGCGCGCCGAGCAGGTTCGCCAGCACCGACGCCTCGTCGGTGGACAGCGGCACCTGGGCGGCGATCGCGTCCGGGTCGTCGGGTTTGGACACGATCAGGTCGATGTCACCGTCGCGGTGGGCGATCACCCCGACGCGGCGGCCCGACTTGACCTCGAAATCCTTGCGCACTCCGATCCCCGGTAGCGCTGTGACGTCGACGTTCACACCGTCCACAGTAGTCGCGCGGTGACCAAGGATGTGGTCTACGCCACTTCGCCGCGCTGGGGCGTGCTGAACAATCCGTCCGTGCCGGGCAGGTACGGCTCGGCCGCGAGGACCGCGGCCACCGGCAGCGGGGCGTACAGATGCGGGAACAGCATCGAGGCCGGATCGGTCGGCACACCCGGCTCCCATTTCACCTCGCCGGTGAACCGGGCCGGGTCGAGCCACAGCACCAGCATGTCGGTGCGCCCGGCGAAGAGCCGGTTGGCGGGCAGGTGGACCTGGGCGGGGGTGGACAGGTGGACGAAGCCGCTCTCGGTCAGCGACGGCGGCCTGCGTTCCCCGGTTCGCTGGGATTGTTCCCATTCTTGGGAAGAACACAGGTGAACAAGCGTGTGGGTGTCGGATGTCACGGGTAATCTCCGGGTAGACAACAGGTTCGGACGTGTTAGACCCTGGCACAGCATCGAGAATGCGGCTCGGTTCGGTGGCGCGGCCCTCGGGTTACGGGCAACACCGCAGCGAGCGACATATCGATCAGTGACTGGTTCGAGTGGGAGGTGGCAGCGACGGCGCCGTGGGTGATCGGCAGGTGCTCGAGACGGTGACCAGTGGTGTTCGCTTTCAGCGAAACCGCAGGTCGTGTTATCGAAAACACAAAGATTCACTTCCGGGAACAAAGCCTGAACCCCGAACGTCTGACAGAGTAGTCGTACCCCTGCTGGGAAGTAGCGGATGCGAGCCTCGTGGAGTGACCACGGGGCCCACACCTAGGCGAACGGCCACGCAGCGCCGGGAGCCGGGACGGAGGAGTCATGCCAGGAACCCTGACCAGCACCCCACTGACCGCGGTCGATCGTTGCGATCGTTGCGGGGCGGCTGCCCGAGTGCGTGCCGTTCTTCCCGCGGGTGGCGAGTTGCTCTTCTGCCAGCACCACGCGAATGAACACATGGACCGCTTGCGCGAGCTCGAAGCCGTGATCGACACGGAATCCGCTCCCGCTCTCTGACCACTCCTCGCGTCCGAAACAATCACATCTGACAACAGAACATCCCGACAGCGGGCGACCCGAGCAGGGCGCCCGCTGTTGTTGTGTCCGGGGTCAGTCGCCGGCGTCGGCGAGGATGCCGTCGACCAGCGTCGCGACGCCGTAGGCGAAGGCGCCGTCGGGGTCGGCCGGTGCCTGATAGTGCTCGCCCACGGCGGTGCCGACCCGGCCCGCGAGGGGGAAGTCGGCGGCGGGCATCACCTCGGCCAGCAGCGGGCCGTGCACCTGCCACCAGTCCGCGTCGCTGAGCTGGGCCGTCGCACCCGCGGCCGCGACGGCGAGGCGGGCATTGCCGGTGGCGAAGTCGGTGAGCACCGCGATCGCGCGGTCCATGGCGAGGTCGGTCAGACCGGTGCCGGAGATCGCGCGGAGCTGATTCTCGTAGCGGCGCATCCTGGCCGGGCCGAGCACTTGGCGCCACGGGGAGACCTCGAGCAGCCACGGGTGCGCGATCAGCTCGGTCCGGATCCGGGTGGCGATCGCGATCATCCGGTCCCGCATCGGCAGGTCGGCGGGGATCGGCGGGTCGTCGGCGGCGACGGCGTCGACCATGAGCACCAGCAGCGCGTCCTTGCTCGGCACGTAGGTGTAGAGACTCATCGCGCGCAGGCCGAGTTCGGCGGCCACCGCGCGGATCGTCAGCTTCCCGATGCCATCGAGGTCGGCCAGGGCGATGCCGGCGGCGACCACGGCGTCGACCGTGAGACCGGGTTTCGGGCCGCGCGCTCCCGGCTTGGCGGGCAGGGCGTGCCGCCACAGCAGCTCGAGGATCTGGGTGGCCTGCGCGGTGGCTTTCTCGTCGCCGTCGGTGGGCACGAGCCGTCCTTTCTGGCACTCGGGAACAAACTCAGTACAGTGTACGTTGTTCGGTTGTTCGTGTTGCCCGATCAGAGGAGACCGCTCTGCCCGCCACCCAGGCCACCTATCTCCCCGACCGTCACCTGTTCGCGCTGTGGACCTGGACCGGTCATGGTGCCGGTGCCGCGCCCACCGGCATCGGCGACCCCGAAGCACTGACGCTCGCGCTGCCCGTCGGCGAGCGCGGCGCGATCGAGCCGGTCGAGATCCCGGCCGCCGTGGTGACACCAGCCGAGCTGATCGGCGCCACCGACGCGGACCTCGCGCCGTCGGCCCTGGTGTGGCGCGAGCTGCTGGCCGCCGCACGACGCACAGCCACGGCGGGCGAGGCCACCGCACCGCCGAGCCGCGACACCGGCGCGGTGGGACCACACGGCGACGGGTCGGCGATCCCCGTGGAACTACCCGTCGCGGCGCACGCCGTCCCCGATGCGGTCGGCACCTCGATCGTCTCGGCCCAGCGAGCGGTGCGCGTGCTGCGCGAGACCGCGGCGGCCGACGCCGAGCTGGCAGCGGTCCTGGATGCCACCTTGCGGCCGTATCAGGTGCGCGGGGTGAGCTGGCTGCGCGAGACCGTCGGCGCGTACGGCGGCGCGGTGCTGGCCGACGAGATGGGACTCGGCAAGACCGTGCAGACCATCGGGTTCCTGCAGGGGCGAGCCGACGGGCCGCAACTCGTGGTGTGCCCGACCTCGCTGGTGGGCAACTGGGTGCACGAGATCACCCGGTTCGCACCGGCACTGAAGGCGGTGTCCTGGCGTGGCGGCGATGTGCCCGCCGGCGCGGGGACCGTGGTCGTCACCGGATATCCGACCCTGCGGCTACATGGGGCGGCACTGACCGGACAGCAGTGGGCCACCGTGGTATTCGACGAGGCGCAGGCGCTGAAGAATCCACGCACCCAGGTCTCGAAGGCAGCGCGCGCCCTGCCCGCGGACGCCAAGGTGGCGCTCACCGGCACCCCGGTGGAGAACCACCTCGACGAACTGTTCGCGCTGCTCAATCTCACGGTGCCGCGACTGTTCGCGCATCGCACGCAGTTCCGGCGCCGGTTCGTCCGGCCGATCGAGGAGGGTTCCGCCGCCGCCGCGGCCCGGTTGCGCGATGCCGTCGAGCCGGTGGTGCTGGGCCGCAAGAAGATTCACGTCGCGGCCTCGCTGCCCGCGAAGATCCACAGCGATCTGCTGTGCGATCTGACCGCCGAGCAGGAACGGGTGTACGACGCGGTCCTGGCCGAGGCGCTCGACGAGGGCTTCGGTTCCGGTCTGCAACGTCAGGGCCGCGTGCTCGCTGCGCTCACCCACCTCAAACAGGTCTGCAATCATCCCGGGCTGATCTCCGGTGACCTGGATGAACTGGGCGGTCGTTCCGGCAAGCTCGACCTGTGCACCGACATCGTCGCCACCAATCTCGACACCGGTGACCCGACGCTGATCTTCACCCAGTACCGCCAGACCGGTGAACTGCTGGTGCGTCATCTCGCCGAACAGTTCGGGGTCGACGCGCCGTTCTTCCACGGCGGACTCGACGCCGACCAGCGCTCAGGGATCGTCACCGCGTTCCAATCACCGGACGGCCCACCGGTGCTCGTGCTGAGCCTGCGCGCCGCGGGCACCGGACTCACCCTGACCCGTGCCGCCGATGTGATCCATTTCGATCGCTGGTGGAATCCGGCCGTCGAGGCGCAGGCCTCGGACCGGGCGCACCGGATCGGCCAGACCCGCACGGTCACCGTCACCACGCTGACCAGCGCGACCACCGTCGAGGAACACATCGCGGCGATGCACACCCGCAAGTCGGCGCTCACCGATCTCTCGGACGCGGCGGGCATCGCCGAGCTGGCCCGGCTCGACGACGACGCCCTGGTCGACATCCTGCGACGGAAGCGAGAGAACTGATGCCCGACAACGAATTCGGCTACACGGCATGGGGCAAGGACTGGGTGCGGCTGGCCGAACCGCTGCGCCAGACCCGCCCCGAACCGCTGCTGCCCCGCGCCCGCAGCATCGCCCGCAACGACGGGGTCCGCACCGAGATCGGGGGGCGGACGGTGCGCGCGCACCTGCACCGCGGCGGACAGGCCTCGATCGCACATGTCGAGGTGGCGCCGCTGACCAGGGCGGCGGTCACCGCGATCGCGCGGGTGATTCCCGATCCGAGCGTGCTCACCGACGAGATGCACCGGGCGCTGCTCGACGCGGGGCACTCTCCCGCACCGACGCTGGTGAGCACCGACTGTTCCTGCTCGGCGCGGAGCGCGCGGTGTCTGCACGTGTTCGCGGCGCTGTACGCGCTCGCCCGGCAGGTGGACGAGAATCCGCGGCTGGCGCTGGAGCTCCAGGGGTATTTCGACGCCACCGAGGAGGCCGGGGGTCCGGTCCAGGAACCGCGGTGGACCAGCATCAACGCGCTCGACCCGACCCAGTTCTTCGAGCGGGTCCACTGAGAGCTCCGCCGAGCCGGTGCCGGTGCCGCGACTTGCCGCGGCGACGGCACCGGCGATGCCGATGGCACGTTCACCGGGGGGCGCCGCACTCAGGCGTTGGTGCCGCCGTCGATCGTGATGATCTCCCCGGTGATCGTCCGGGCCGACGGGCCAGCCAGGAACGCGACCAGATCGGCGACATCCTCGGCGGCGCCGAACCGGCCGAGCGCGTTGAATTCCCGCTGTGCGGGTGCGTGGTCGCTGCCCGCCGGGTTCATGTCGGTGTCGGTCGGACCCGGCTGGACCAGGTTGACGGTGATGCCGCGCGGACCGAGTTCCCTGGCCAGCGCCTTGGTGTAGCCGTTGAGCGCCGACTTGCTCAGGTTGTACAGGGCCAGTCCGCCGAAGAGCGCGCGGTCGGTCAGGTTCGAGCCGATAGAGATGATCCGGCCGCCCTCGCCCAGATGTGCCAGCGCGGCCTGGCCCGCGACGAACGGCGCGCGGGCGTGGATGTCGAGGGCACGGTCGATCTCGTCGACGCTGAATTCCTCGTACGGCTTGGCCGGGAAGATCCCGGCGTTGTTCACCAGCACGTCCAAGCCGCCCAGCTCGCGCGCGGTCCGGTCGACGGCGGCGACGACCTGGGCGGCGTCGGCGCTGTCGGCCTGAATCGGCAGCGCTCGCCTGCCCAGCGCCTCGATATCGGCGGCGACCGACTTCGCCGCGGCCTCGTCGCGCTGGTAGGTGAACGCCACATCGGCGCCGCCGGCGGCCAGCTTGCGGGCGATGGCGGCGCCGATCCCCCGGCTGCCGCCGGTCACCAGAGCCACGGTGGTGCTGCTCGTCATCAGGCGTACTCCAATTCTGTAGTGGGCGATACATAATTAGACAAGCGCATGCCGACGTCGGCGTCAAGAGTTTCTTATCGATCGATACAGAATTCTCCGGCGCGCTGCCTTCGCGGTATATTTACCGATCGGCACAGAAAGGTTTGTCATGGCAGAACGCGGCCGCCCGCGCGGCTTCGATCGCGAGGTGGCCCTGCGGCGTGCCATGGAGGTGTTCTGGGAACGCGGCTACGACGGCGCCTCCATGGCCGATCTCACGACCGCCATGGGTATCAACTCCCCGAGCCTCTATGCCGCGTTCGGTGACAAGGAAGCCCTGTTCCGCGCCGCGATCGAGCTCTACGGCCGCACCGAAGGGTCACGCACCGCGCGGGCGCTGCGCGAGGAACCGACCGCCTACGCCGCGATCGAGGCGATGCTGCGCGACAACATCACCACCTACACCGACCCCGGCCTCCCACATGGCTGCATGGTGGTCCTCGCCGGTGCCACCTACACCACCCGGACAGCCTCGGTCCGCGAGTTCCTCGTCGAGGCCCGCCGCCACACCACCGCGGACATCCACGCCCGTCTCGACCGCGGCATCGCCGACGGCGACCTGAAACCCGGCACCGACACGGCCGCGCTGGCCGCGTTCTACAGCACCGTCCTGTTCGGCCTGTCGATCCAGGCCAGGGACGACGTCGACCACGCCGAACTCAGTGCCGCGGTGGACAGCGCACTGCAGGCTCTCTCGGCAGCGACGACGACCTAGGCATCGAGCTCGGCGACCGTGACCGCTACCGGCGGCGCAGCGCCGCGATCCGCTCGCCCAGCTGGTCGACCGACGCCAATGCCGTGGGGGGACCGCCACATTCGCGGCGGAGCTCACCGTGGATCACGCCGTGCGGCTTCCCGGTGCGGTGATGGTGCATCGCGACCAGGCTGTTGAGTTCGCGGCGCAGTTCACCGAGCTTGTCGGAGGTGGCGATGCGTTCGGCGACCGCGGCGGGCGCGGGCGCGGACTCCTGGGCGGCGCTGCGGTCGGCGAGCTGACGGGTCTGCCGGTCACGCAGCAGGGCCCGCATCTGGTCGGCGTCGAGCAGGCCGGGGATGCCCAGGTAGTCGGCTTCCTCGTCGCTGCCCGCGATGGTGGCGGTGCCGAAGGAGGAGCCGTCGTAGATCACCTGGTCGAGTTCGGCGTCGGCGGCCAGCGCGACGAAGGACTTCTCCTCCTCGCCGGGCTCGTCCTTGGTCTTGTTGGCGTCGATCAGCAGCTCGTCGTCGAGGGCGTTCTTCTCGCGGTGCGGCTTGCCGATGACGTGATCGCGCTGCAACTCCAGCTGGGCGGCCAGGTCGAGCAGCACCGGCACCGACGGCAGGAACACACTCGCTGTCTCCCCCGGCCTGCGGGCACGCACGAAACGGCCGATGGCCTGCGCGAAGTACAGCGGGGTCGACGCACTGGTCGCGTAGACACCGACAGCAAGACGCGGCACGTCGACACCTTCGGACACCATGCGCACCGCCACCATCCACGGCTGCGTGCCGTCGGCGAACTCGCCGATGCGCTGCGAGGACTGCGGGTCGTCGGAGAGCACCACGGTCGGCCGCTCACCCGAGATGTGTTCGAGCAGTTCGGCGTAGTCGCGGGCGCGTTCCTGGTCGGTGGCGATCACCAGGCCACCGGCGTCGGGGATGCCGGAGGCGCGCAGCTGGCGCAGGCGGACGTCGGCGGCGCGCAGCACCGCCGAGATCCAGTCACCGGCCGGGTCGAGCGCGGTGCGCCAGGCGCGCGCGGTCTGTTCGGGGCTGAGCGGTTCGCCGAGGCGGGCGGTGTGTTCCTCGCCCGCGCTGTCGCGCCAGTGCGCGTCCCCGGAGTAGGCCAGGAACACGACAGGGCGCACGACGCCGTCGGCGAGCGCGTCGGCGTAGCCGTAGGAGTGGTCGGCGCGCGAGCGGGGGAAACCGGCTTCGTCGGGCTCGTAGGTGACGAACGGGATCTTGGAATCGTCGCTGCGGAACGGGGTTCCGGTCAGCGCGAGGCGCCGGGTCGCGTCGCCGAAGGCCTCCTCGGTGGCCTCGCCCCAGGTCTTGGCGTCGCCCGCGTGGTGGATCTCGTCGAGGATCACCAGCGTGCGGCGGTTCTCGGTGCGCACCCGGTGCCGGGTGGGATGGGCCGCGATCTGCGCGTAGGTCACCACCACGCCGTGATAGTCACCCGAGGTGCCGCCGGTGGAGTTGGAGAACCGGGAGTCGAGCTGGATGCCCGAGCGGGCGGCCGAGGCGGCCCACTGGTGCTTGAGGTGCTCGGTGGGCGCGACGACGGTGATCTGATCCACCGTGCGGTCGGCCAGCAACTCCGCGGCTACCCGCAGTGCGAAGGTGGTCTTACCGGCGCCCGGCGTGGCGACCGCGAGGAAGTCGCGCGGCTTGGTGGCCAGGTACTTCGTGAGAGCGCGCCGCTGCCACGCGCGCAGGGAACCCCCCGGCGCACCCCCGGCAGCCGAATCGCCCGGTGTACCCGCATCCCTCGCCGCAGCGGCGTCACCCGACCCAGTCACGCAGATGACCCTAGCCGCCCGGTGCGGCGTGTCGCCAAACCGACGCGGGGTGCGCGACAGGCATCACAACACCGCCCGAGGTCACCGGCCATTTACCTGTTACCCGCCGACACGATGCCCGGCCCGTACCCCACGCGTCCGCTTCGTGCGGGATGCTTGACCCGAGATGAACAACGACCAGGTCCGGGCAGCCGACGCGGCGCACCCACCGCGGGCGCACCAGCCGAGCGGTCCCCCCGCGCTGCCCGCGACCGCAGGCGAGCCCGTCCCGCAACGTCCCCGCGAACACGCGTGGTGGGTGCGGTGGCCCGCCGCGGCGTGGCGGTTGATCGTCCGGGTGGCGATCAAGAGCTGGAACAACTCGATCTTCGCCAAGTCTGCCGCGGCCGCGTTCTGGCAGACGCTCTCGCTCGCGCCGCTGCTGCTCGGGCTGCTCGGCAGCCTCGGCTATGTGGGCGGGCTGTTCGGGCCGGACACGGTGCAGATCGTCGAGGCCAAGATCATCGCGTTCAGCCGGGAGTTCTTCAGCCCCTCGGTCGTCGCCGACCTGATCGAGCCGACCGTCGACGACGTGCTCGGCCGCGGGCGCGGCGCGGTGGTGTCGGTGGGTTTCGTGCTGTCGCTGTGGGCGGGTTCCTCGGCGATGGCGACCTTCGTCGACGCGATCGTGGAAGCCCACGATCAGCAGGATGCCCGCCATCCCGTCTGGCAGCGGATCTTCGCGTTGCTGCTGTATGTGCAGTTCCTGGTGGCGGCGGTGCTGATCCTGCCGGTGATCGCGCTGGGACCCACCCGGATCGGCCGTGTCCTGCCCGACACCTGGCGTGAACCCGGGCTGCGGTTGATCGACACCTTCTACTACCCGATCGTCGGCCTGCTGCTGATCGTCGGGCTCACCACGCTCTACAAGCTGGCCCTGCACAAATCGCTGCCGTGGCACCGGTTGTTCGGCGGCGCGCTGGTGGCCGGGGTTTTCTTCATGGGGGCCAGCGATCTGCTGCGGCGGTATCTGTCCTGGATCACCGCCACCGGCGTGAGCTACGGCGCGCTGGCCACCCCGATCGCGTTCCTGCTGTTCACCTATTTCCTCGGCTTCGCGGTGATTCTCGGCGCGGAGTTCAACGCCGCGGTGCAGGAGTTCTGGCCGGCGCGGGCGACCAGGATGGAGCAGGTCAAGGAGTGGCTGACCAACCAGGTGCGCGGCGACGACGAGCCGGCCGACGCCTCACCGGAGGCGCCGGCCACACCTGCCGCGGAACCCGCTCAGTCGCCGCCCTTGCGCAAACCGTCGTAGACCTTCTTGCAGTCCGGGCACACCGGCGATCCGGGCTTGGGCGAGCGCGTCACCGGGAAGACCTCACCGCACAGCGCGACGACCATCGTGCCCATCACGGCACTCTCGGCGATCCGGTCCTTCTTCACGTAGTGGAAGAACTTGGGGACATCGTCGCCGGTCGTCTCATCGGTCGTGGTTTCCGGGCGTACCAGAGTGTCTGTACTCACGCCTTCCATGATGCCGCATCCCGGCCGTGCACCGCTGACCAGCCGCGTGTGCGCTCGCACGAGCCGAGTGGGAGACTCGGGGTATGCAGTCCTACGGCGAGCCCTCCGGCGCCGACGAGCCGACCCCGGACCCGGAGGTGACCGGGCCCGCCGCGCCCAGCTCGCGCGGCTATTTCCCCGGCGCCGATGCCAAGCACCCGGTGCTCATCACCGAGGCCGCGCCCTCGCTCGACGATCAGCATCGCGCCAGGGTGCGTCGCTACACGATCATCATGGCGTTCCGCATCCCCTGCCTGGTCCTGGCCGCGATCGCCTACAGCGCGTTCGAGAACCCGCTGCTGTCGATCCTGATCATCGTCGCCTCGGTGCCGCTGCCGTGGATCGCCGTGCTGATCGCCAACGACCGGCCGCCGCGCACCAAGAACGAACCGAGCCGCTGGGACGGCCGCAACAACCAGATCGCCTTGGAATCTCGATCGCGCAAGGCGATCGAATAGCGGTCTACGCGGTCGGCGCCGGTCGGCGCACCAGCATCGACATCACCGCCGCGAGCCCGCACAGGGCGCCCGCGAGGTACCAGGCCAGATCGTAGGAACCCTGCAGGTCGCGGATGAGCCCCGCGCCGGTGGCCGCGACGGCGGCGCCCACCTGGTGGGCGGCGAATACCCAGCCGAACGCGATCGGGCCGTCGGCGCCGAACAGTTCCCGGCACAGCAGCACCGTCGGCGGGACGGTCGCGATCCAGTCCAGACCGTAGAAGACGATGAACACCCACATGCTCGGCTGGGTATGCGGGCCGAGCAGCGAGGGCAGGATCAGCAGCGACAACCCGCGCAGCGAGTAGTAACCCAGCAGCAGATAGCGCGGATCGACCCGATCCGAGAGCCAGCCCGAGGCGATCGTGCCCGCCACGTCGAAGATCCCGACCAGCGCCAGCAGTCCGGCCGCGGTGGTCGGCGGCATCCCGTGATCGTGGGCCGCGGTGACGAAATGCGTGCCGACCAGGCCGTTCGTCGATGCCCCGCACACCGCGAAACCGCCTGCCAGCAGCCAGAACCCGGGCCTGCGCGCGGCCGCGGCCAACACCTGTAGCGCCCGGCCCGCGCCCCCGGTACCCGGGACCCGCGCACCGGCGTCCGAGCCGGGCGGTGCGCCGTAGGCCCGCACCCCGGCGTCGCTGGGGTAATCGCGCACGAACAACCACACCAGGGGCACCACGGCCAGCGCGACCGCGGCCACGATCACCGACGGCAATCGCCAGCCGTGCTCGTGCGCCAGCATCGACACCAGCGGCAGGAACACCAGCTGACCGGTCGCGCCCGCCGCGGTGAGCACGCCGGTGACCAGCCCGCGGCTGCGCACGAACCAGCGCCCGGTGATGGTGGCGACGAACGGCATCGACATCGACCCGACGCCGACCCCGACCAGCAGTCCCCACGTCGCCACCAGCTGCCAGGCCTGGGTCATGAACACCGTCAACCCGCTGCCCGCCGCGATCAGCACCAGCGCCGCGCACACCACCCGGCGGATGCCGAAGCGATCCATCAGCGCGGCGGCGAACGGCGAGATCAGGCCGTAGAGCAGCATATTCAGCGAGACGGCGGTGGAGATGGTGGCGTGCGACCAGCCGAACTCGGTGTGCAGCGGGTCGATCAGGACGCTGGGCACCGAGCGGAACGCGGCGGCGCCGAGCAGGGCGACGAAGCCGACGCCCGCCACGATCCACGCGGGATGGAGAGTCGTTCGGCCGCGCGGCGCCGCGTCGCTCTCGCTGCCGACGGCGTCCTCGGGGCGATCAGGACGGTGGGTGTCGGTGGCGGCGTGAGGCGTGGGAATGGCCCGTTCGGCCGAGTCGTCGTCGCCGGTGGGCGACAGGGGCGCGCGGAGATCGGTCACCCGACACAGGGTGCCGGATCTTCGCGACACGAACGAGTGGCCGGTATGCCATCTTTCGTCGATATCCTGCCAATGGATACCAAGCCATCGAGTTCGCTCGTTTCTCGTGTAGCTCGCGGGAATCCGGTCGACAGCGCGCGGTGGGAGGCCTACCGTTCGTATCGGGCGGACCATGGTTCTGTCGACTTCGACTCGCAGACGAGCGATCGCGCTGGGGCCTTACAGGATTCAGCCATCGACCGCGTGGCCGCGGACCGGAGTCACGCGGAGCGTCGTCGCACCCGGCGCCGATTCCCGTTCCGGCTGTCTTCGCCGACGAGCCGTAGACACCTGGCTTCATCGGTGACGATGTGGCGCACTGGCAGGGAGACAACATGATTCGCTGGATGTGGGCGTTCCTGGATCGGCCTGCCGACAGATTCGACGACTGTGTCCGCTTCTGGGCGACCGTCACCGGCTCGACGGTGTCGGCGCCACGCGGAGCGCACGACGAGTTCGTGACGCTGCTGCCTGCCACCGGACCGGCCTGGGTCAAGATGCAGGCGGTCGGTGACGGCGGGGGCATCCACCTCGACCTCGATGTCGACGACATCCCCGCCGCGGTGGCGACAGCGACCGGGCTCGGCGCACACATCGTCCTGGTCGCGCCCGACTACACCGTGCTCGAATCCCCTGCCGGACAAACGTTCTGCTTCACCCCGGTCAAGAACGACACGCCGCCTCCGGTCACCGTGTCGACCGCACCGGACGGCACCGTGACCCGCCTGGACCAGATCTGCCTCGACCTGGCCCCCGCCGACATCGCGACCGACACCGCGTTCTGGCGATCGCTGACCGGCTGGACCCACCAGCCGTCACGCCGCCCCGAATTCTCCCGGGTACGTGGCGACGACGAGCCACTGCAGCTGTTGCTCCAGCGCCTCGACGACCCCCGCCCGGCCGCCGCCCACGTGGACCTGGCCTCCACCGACATCGCCGCCACCGCCACCTGGCACGAATCTCTGGGTGCGGACCGCGTCGCCGAGGCCGAGCGCTGGATCGTCATGCGCGATCCCGGCGGCGCGCTCTACTGCGTCACCGGCCGCGACCCGTACACCGGCCTGCTCCCCAGCTGACGCGCCCGCATCCCTCCCGGCACTCACACCACGCCACGACACGCGGCCCGAGCGGGTCGTTCGCCCGGTGCGCGACCCTGGCAGAGTAATCGGGTGCCTACGAACCCCGCCGCCACCTCCGGTTCCCCGCTCACCGCACTGTGCCCCGCCCTGCGCACGGCGCTGATCCGGGTCGGCTACGACGCCGACACGCTGGTCGAGGCGCTCGGCCCCGATGTGCATGCGGCACTGGGCCGTTCGGAGCCGGTGCCGGTGCGGCGGGTGGCGCGGGCGGCCGGTGAGCTGGGCACGCTGATCCGGCTGCTGCTGCTCGGTGACGCGCTGCCGGAGCGCGAGGTGGCCGCGGCGCTGGCGCCGGTGCGGATCGACGACGCCGTCGCGGCGGGTCTGCTGGCCCGTGACGGCGACGAGCTCAGGGCCGCACTGGACCTGCGTCCGCTCGACACCGGTGCGGGCACCCGCTGGATCCTGTCCGACCTCGACGATTCGATGCGCAGGCGCACCCTGACCGAGGACCACGTGCTCGGCGTCGGACACGCGTCGCTGTCGCTGCTGCGGGCCACGCCCACCGTCCCGGTGGGCGTGGTGCTGGACCTGGGGACCGGCTGCGGCGTACAGGCCGTGCACGCCGCGGGGTACGCGGGCCGGGTCACCGCCACCGACGTCAACGCGCGGGCGCTGTGGCTGGCGCAGGCCACGGCCGCGCTGAACGAACTCGACATCGAACTGCTCGAAGGGTCCTGGTTCGAGCCGGTGGCCGGTCGCCGTTTCGATCAGATCGTGGCCAATCCCCCGTTCGTCGTCGGCCCTGCCCGCATCGAGCACACCTATCGCGATTCCGGGCTCGCGCTCGACGGCGCCAGCGAGCTGGTCATCGGGCAGGCGCCCGAGCTGCTCGCACCCGGCGGCCTCGCAGCCATGCTGGCCGCCTGGGTGCATGTCGAGGGCCAGGACTGGCGGCAGCGGGTGTCGTCGTGGCTGCCTGAGCACGGCATCGACGCCTGGGTCGTGCAGCGCGATGTCGCCGACCCGGCGCTCTACGTCGGCACCTGGCTGCGCGACGCGGGCCTGGACCCCCGCGACCCGGCCGCGCAGGCGCGCGCCGAGCAGTGGCTGGCGGCGTTCGACGCCGCCGGCGTCGAGGGCATCGGCTTCGGGTTCGTCTATCTGCACGCCATCGACGGCCCGACCGAACTGATGGCCGAGGACCTCACGCACGGATTCGACGATCCGCTCGGCAACGAGGCAGCGGCCTATTTCGCCCGGTCGGCGTGGCTGCGCGCCGTCGCCGCCGACGAGAATCTCGCCTGGACGTCCCGTTTCGCGCCGAGCCCGGCGACCGCGCTGGAACGGGTATATCTGCCCGGTGAACACGGCTGGACCGAGGAGGTGGCCCGGCTGCATCGCGGCGACGGTCCCCGCTGGCAGCACGAGGTCGACGAGTCGACGGTCGCGCTGGTCGCGGGAATGCGGCCCGACGGTCTGCCGTTGTACGAACTGCTCGAACTGCTCGCTCTGGCCGACGGCGCCGAACAGGTGACCCCTGAATTCGCCGCCAAGGCGCTCGGCGTCGTCGCCGGATTGGTACGCCATGGACTGGTGCGGCCCATCTGAGCCGCACGGCGGTGGGGGCCGAGTTCCGAACCCGGAGCTCTTCTCAGGAACTTCTCAGCCGTAAGGGTAGGAACCCGCAGCTCAGAGCGGTTTATTACCGACGGGATCGGGAACTTTCTCTAAGTCGGGTCCGTTGATCGGAGTGAGACACCACCGACAGGAGGCAAGTCATGACAAGCCCCGCCACTACTCGTGTGCGCCCCAGCGAGTCCGATATCGACGCCCAGAGCCCCGCAGCCGATCTGGTACGCGTGTACCTGAACGGAATCGGCCGCACGGCACTGCTCACGGCGGCCGACGAGGTCGAACTGGCCAAGCGTATCGAGGCGGGCCTGTATGCCCAGCACCTGCTCGAGACCGGTAAGCGGTTATCGGCGACCCGCAAGCGTGATCTGGCGATTCTGGTCCGTGAGGGGCAGTCCGCCCGCTCGCATCTGCTCGAGGCCAATCTGCGCCTTGTCGTCTCGCTGGCCAAGCGCTACACCGGCCGCGGCATGCCGTTGCTCGACCTGATCCAGGAAGGCAACCTCGGACTCATCCGCGCGATGGAGAAGTTCGATTACGCCAAGGGCTTCAAGTTCTCCACCTACGCCACCTGGTGGATCCGCCAGGCCATCACCCGCGGTATGGCCGATCAGAGCCGCACCATCCGCCTGCCTGTGCACCTGGTCGAACAGGTCAACAAGCTCGCCAGGATCAAGCGTGAACTGCACCAGCAGCTCGGTCGCGAAGCCACCGACGCCGAACTTGCCAACGAGTCGGGCATCCCGGTGGAGAAGATCGCCGACCTGCTCGACCACAGCCGCGACCCGGTAAGCCTGGACATGCCTGTCGGCAATGACGAAGAAGCCCCGCTCGGCGACTTCATCGAGGACTCCGAGGCCACCTCCGCCGAGAGCGCGGTCATCGCGGGCCTGCTGCACCACGACGTGCGCAGCGTCCTGGCCACCCTCGACGAGCGCGAACAGCAGGTCATCCGCCTGCGCTTCGGCCTCGACGACGGCCAGCCGCGCACCCTCGATCAGATCGGCAAGCTGTTCGGCCTGTCCCGCGAGCGGGTCCGCCAGATCGAACGCGAGGTCATGTCCAAGCTGCGCAAGGGTGAGCGCGCCGACCGGCTGCGTGCCTACGCCAGCTGATCCCCTACTCGACGGCCCCCTCAGGGTCGTCTGCCGAAACGCCGACCGGTGTCCGCGACCACTCCCCTCCGTGGCCGCGAGCCGGTCGGCGTTGTTCGTTCACGCCAACCGCCGCGGACCGGTGTCGAAGCGGCTCGGTTCCGGGCCGATCCTGGCGCGGGCGTAGATGATCTCCGCCGACGCCGGTGCGGCGAGGACCGGGTCACACGACAGCTCCCGCATCTGCGGGATGTCGTCGAACAGGGCCGAGATGCGTTGCGCCAGTTCTGCCAGTGCCGCCTTGTCGACCGCGGGACCCGCCGGGCCACCGGACAGCAGCGGCGCGGCGCGCGGCGCGTCGATCAGCGCGGCGGATTCGTCGGCGGTCAGCGGGAGTGCCCGGTAGGCACGGTCGCCGAGCAGGTCGATGATCATGCCCGAGAGGCCGAACTCGATCACCGACCCGAACGAGGGATCGTCGGTGACCCGCAGGACGCAGCCGACGCCCTTGGTCGCCATCTTCTGCACGTGCAGCAGCGGATCGCCGCAGATCGCCACCAGGTCGGTGTAGGCCTGGCGGACGGCATCGGGCCCCCACAGGTCAAGACGGACCCCCAGCAGATCCGGCCTGCGCCGCCACAGCTCCCCCGTCGCCTTCGCCGCGACCGGGTACCCGAGTTCCGCGGCCGCCGCGACGGCCTGCTCGGCGTCACGCACGGCCCGGAACTCGACGACGTCGATGCCGTAGCACTCGAGCAGCCGCGCCGCTTCCTCGTCGGTGAGCCAGCGCCCGCCCGATTCGGCCAGCCAGCCCGCCACCAGCGCCGACGCGGCCGCGGTGTCGATGCCGGGTGGCCGGACCACCGGTGAGACGGGCCGGTCGCGCCAGCGCGCGTACCGCTCGACCCTGGCCAGCGCCCTGGCCGCGCGTTCCGGATCGGGGTAGGACGGGATCGAGCCGCGCGCGGGCGCGCCGCCGGTCGTGCGGACCGCAAGGAGCTGCGGAATGCCCGACTCGGCGACGAAGGTCGTCAGCACCGGTTTGGCCCTGTCCGGTGCGGCCGCCACTGCCGCGCGCAGCGCGTCGGCGAAACCGCCCATGGACGTCGGCACCGGCGGGACGACGACGACGATCACGGCGTCGACCTGGTCGCTGCGCAGCGCCGCCAGCACCGCCTCCCGATAATCGGCGGGAGTCGCCTCCGGCCCCAGATCCACCGGCCCGTCGACCGGCGCGTTGCCGAGGCTGCGCTCGGTCGGCCGCGCGCCAGGCCCACGGTCGACGGCGGTCACCGGCCGATGCACGCCGAGGCCCTCGCTGTCGGCGGCATCGATGGCCAGCCAGTTCAGCGCGGCGCTGTTGCCGACCACGGCCACCCGAGGGCCCCGTGGCAGTGGCTGACAGGCCAGCAGCGCGGCGCAGTCGAACAGTTCGGAGATGGAGTCCACCTGGATGATCCCGGCCTGGGTGAACAGGTCACGCACCACCGTGCGGTCCATGTCGGCGCCTGCGGCGAGCCTGCCGCTGCTCACCGCGACGATCGGCTTGCCCCGCGCCACCCGCCGGGCCAGCCGGGAGAATTTGCGCGGGTTACCGAAGCTCTCCAGGTACAGCAGGATCACCTCGGTGTCGGCGGCGGTGTCCCAGAACTGCAGCAGATCGTTGCCGGAGACATCGGCGCGATTGCCCGCCGAGACGAAGGTCGACAGGCCGAGATTGCGGGCCGCGGCCTCGCCGAGAATCGCCGCGCCGAGCGGGCCGGACTGGCAGAAGAAGCCGATCCGCCCTCGCTCGGGCAGCACCGGCGCGAGGGTGGCGTTGAGGCCGACCGCGGGGTCGGTGTTGGCGATGCCGAGGGCGCTGGGGCCGACGACCCGCATCCCGTGGCCGCGGGCCGCGGCGACCAGGTCGTCTTCGGCGGCCAGACCGGCCGCACCGGTCTCCCCGAAGCCCGCGGTCAGCACCACCAGGCCCTTCACACCCTTGGCCATGCAGTCGTCGAGGACCGACCCGATCGCGGCGGGCGGCACCGCAACCACCGCCAGGTCGACCTCGTCGGGAATCTCGCGCACGGTGGCGTAGGCGCGCACGCCCCGCACCGACCGCCGGTTCGGGTTCACCGGGAAGATCGGCCCGCTGAACCCGCCGGCGAGCAGGTTCGCCAGCACCGCGCCGCCGACCCTGGTCCGCTCCGGCGACGCGCCGATCACCGCCACCGAACCGGGCGCGAGCAGATTGCCGACGCTGCGCGCCTCCGAGGCGGCCTCGCGCGCGTCCCTGACCGTGCGCAGCGCTTCGGTGGGGTCGATGGCGAACTCCAGGTGCACCTCGGCGCCGTCGCGACTGCGCTGCAGCTGGTAGCCGGCATCACGGAACACTGTGATCATCGCCTCGTTCTCGGCGAGCACCTCCGCGACGAACGCGACCACCTCGTTCTCGGCCGCCGCGCCGGCGAGGTGTTCGAGCAGCACCGATCCCAGGCCACGGCCCTGGTGCTCGTCGGCGACGACGAAGGCCACCTCGGCCGCGCGCGGGCCGGGCCGGTCGAGCAGCTCGTAGCGGGCGACGCCGATGATCGCGTCGCCGAGCAGCGCGACCAGGCCGACGCGGTCGTGATAGTCCACGTGGGTGGTGCGATACATGTCCTTCGGCGAGATCCGCGGGTACGGACCGAAATAGCGCAGATAGCGCGTGCGATCCGACAGCCCGGTGTGGAACGCGGTCAGCGACCCGGCGTCGGCGGGCATGATCGGGCGCACCCGGACCACACCGCCGTCGGCCGCGAGCACATCGCCGTACCACTGTTGCGGTGGCGCAGGCGGATTCGCCGGCGTATCGGGGGTGTCAGGCAGCAGTGGTTCAGTCACGAGGATCCTCCGGGTCGAGGCCGAGCAGGCCGAAACTCGCCCGTCGGGTGGCTGTGATGGCGGTGTCGACCGCCCGCTGGGCACGGATCTGCCCGGCGTCGCCGATCTCGGGGGTGCCGCCGGGACCGTCCCACGGCCGGTAGGCGGTATCGCCCCCATCGCCCATGCTCGTCGGCGGCTGCACGCGCGGGGACGCGGCGCGCACCTGGTCGATCCAGTCGTCCGGGACGGGTGTCTCCGGTGCCAGCGGCCGGTCCAGCGCCGCGGCGAGCAGGTGGGTCCAGGCGCGTGGCACCACCCGCACCACGCCGTAGCCGCCGCCCCCGATGGCCAGCCACCGCCCTTCGGCATGGCGGTCGGCCAGGTCGCGCATGGCCAGGAAGGCCGCGCGCTGACCGTCCACGGTGAGTTCGAGATCGGCCAGCGGGTCTTCCCGATGGGTGTCCACCCCGCATTGGCTGACGATGATCTGCGGCCGGAACGCCGCGACCGCGCCGGGCACCACCGCGTGGAACCCGCGCAGCCACTGGGCATCCCGGGTGCCGGGCAGGAGCGGCAGGTTGATCGAGGTGCCCTCGGCCGCGCCGAGTCCGGTCTCCGTCGGCCAGCCGGTATTGGGCCACAGCGTCGCCGGGTGCTGGTGCAGCGAGATCGTGAGGACCCGGGGATCGGCGTAGAAGGCGCGTTGCACGCCGTCGCCGTGGTGGACGTCGACATCGAGGTAGGCGATGCGGTCGTACCCGTGATCGAGCAGCCACGAGATCGCGATCGCGGCATCGTTGTAGATGCAGAAGCCCGACGCCGAATCCGGCATGGCGTGATGCATTCCACCGGCGATGCTCACCGCCCGCCGGGTCCGTCCCGCCGCGATCTCCCTGGCCGCGGCAAGAGTGCCGCCCACGATGACCGAGGCCGCCTCGTGCATGTGCGGGAAGAGCGGATTGTCGGCCGTTCCCAGGCCGTACACGGTGTCCTCGGGCGTCGGCGGCCCGTCACCGGCCCGGCGCACCACCTCGATATAGGGGTTGCTGTGCACCCGCAGGAGGTCTGTCCGGGTCGCCGCGTCGGGCGCCAGCGGCTCGACACCGTCGAGGACGCCCAGACTTTCGGCCAGCGACATGGTGAACTGCAAGCGCGCCGGTTTCATCGGATGCTCGGGACTCCAGGTATAGCCGAGGAATCGCTCGGTCCACACGACGGTCCCGGACTCTGCGCTGCGCGACGGCGTGACCATGCTCGCCACGCTAGCCGGAAGCAGCGGACCCCGTGTGGCGTTGCAATGCAGTAGAAATAGGGCCGCCGGTCCGGCGGGCGGACAGGCGTTCGCGCGTGGGTAGAATTCGTGCCGACGAAGGGGTAACAGGTGAAGGATCTGGTCGACACCACGGAGATGTATCTCCGTACCATCTACGACCTCGAGGAAGAGGGCGTGGTGCCGCTGCGGGCGCGCATCGCCGAGCGGCTCGAGCAGAGTGGTCCGACGGTGAGCCAGACGGTCGCGCGGATGGAACGCGACGGCCTGCTGCTCGTCGCGGGTGACCGCCATCTCGAGCTGACCGACAAGGGCCGCGCCATGGCGGTCGCGGTGATGCGCAAGCACCGGCTCGCCGAGCGGTTGCTGGTCGACATCATCGGCCTCGAGTGGGAGAACGTGCACGCCGAGGCGTGCCGCTGGGAGCACGTGATGAGCGAGGAGGTGGAGCGGCGCCTGATCGAGGTGCTCAACCACCCGACCACCTCGCCCTACGGCAATCCCATCCCCGGCCTGGACGAGCTCGGCCTCGGCGATTCCCCCGCCGCCGAGGAGACGCTCGTTCGCCTGTCCGACCTGCCCCACGGCACGCTGCACGCCGTGGTGGTACGCAGGCTGGCCGAGCACATCCAGACCGACCCGGAGGTCATCAGCAGGCTGCGCGAGGCGGGTGTGGTGCCCGACGCGCGCGTCACCGTGGAGACCAAGCCGGGTGCGGTGCTGATCACGGTGCCGGGGCACACCGGTTTCGAACTGTCCGAAGAGATGGCGCACGCCGTCCAGGTGAGGCTGGTCTGATTCGTGAAACTCCTGGTCACCGGCGGCGCCGGCTATGTGGGTGGCGTGTGCGCCGCCGTCCTGCTCGAGGAAGGCCACGAGGTGGTCGTCGTCGACGACCTCTCGACCGGTAACGCCGACGGTGTGCCCGCGGGCGCCCGGTTCGTCGACGGTGACATCGCGGTCGCGGCGCCGGAGCTCCTGCGTGCCGAATCCTTCGACGGTGTCCTGCATTTCGCGGCGCAGTCGCTGGTCGGCGAGTCGGTGGAGCGGCCGGAGAAGTACTGGCACGGCAATGTGGTGAAGACCCTCGCGCTGCTCGAGGCGATCCGTGAGACCGCGACGCCGCGACTGGTGTTCTCCTCCACCGCCGCGGTGTACGGCGAGCCCGAGCAGGTGCCGATCACCGAGGACTCGCCCACTCGCCCCACCAATCCCTACGGCGCGAGCAAGCTGGCCATCGATCACGCCATCACCTCCTACGCGGTGGCGCACGGCCTGGCCGCGACGAGCCTGCGCTACTTCAACGTGGCGGGCGCCTACGGCGGTCTCGGCGAGAACCGGGTCGTGGAAACACATCTGATCCCCCTCGTGTTGCAGGTGGCGCTGGGCCACCGCAAGGCCATCTCCGTGTACGGCACCGACTGGCCGACGCCGGACGGTACGTGTGTGCGTGACTACATCCACATCCGCGATCTGGCGCAGGCGCATCTGCTCGCGCTGTCCTCGGCGCAGCCGGGCAGCCACCGGATCCTCAATCTCGGTTCGGGCACGGGTTTCTCGGTGCGCGAGGTGATCTCGGCGTGCGAGCGGGTGACCGGCCTGCCGATCGAGGCGATCGACGCGCCGCGCCGGGCAGGCGATCCTGCGGTGCTCATCGCCTCGAGCGACCGCGCGATCGCCGAACTCGGCTGGCAGCCCGAGCACAACGATCTCGACGAGATCGTCACCGACGCCTGGGATTTCCTGCGTTCGCTCGGCGGCAAGGCACACAGCGCCCGCTGATCCGGCGGCGAGATCGACGGCGTCACAGGCCGATCGGGCCGATGTCGACCCCGAGGTCCGCGGCGATCTGCTGACCGCAGTGGGCGAGTTTGCGCAGCCGTTCCGGGCGCAGACCGCTCTGCAGCGAGGTCTCCAGCAGCACCGCCATCGGATGGGTGGCGTCGGCTTCCACCGCGGCGGTGAGGGCGACGCCGGCGAACGGACCGTCCCCGCGCGCGTAGGCGCTGAATCCCAGCAGTGCCGCGGCCTCGGCGCGGTCGGTGCCGGGTGTCGCCCGGGCGAGCTGGGCCCACAGCTGCTCGGCCGCCTCGGCGTGGTCACCCAGCGCCAGGCCGTACATCGCGTCACGGATCGGCCGATCGCGCAGCGTGGCGGCAAGCCGCGCGAGTTCGCGGTCGGCCCGCGGCACCCCGGAGGCGGTGTCGGCTATCTGCCACAGCACCCATTCCAGGCGGCGTCGCTGGAACGCCACGCCGTTCCCGGCGCGTATCGCGGCGGACAGCCCGCCGCGATATCGCGCCACCTCGGGGCCAAGCCGGGCCGAAACCCGCGCGCACAGCTGCCGGTCCGGCACGACCAGGGCCGTCAGTTCCCCGCGTGAGCGGCGGATCTGCCTGCCGTCGAGCACGTGCGACAGCGCGACCAGCGAGGCGGCCGGGTCACCGACGACACCTCCGGCGGCCCGGTCGAACAGGCTGCGAAAACGCGCGCCCGCCACGATCGCCGGCGCCGCCCAGGCCCCGCGTACCGCGATCCCCGACGCGCCGAGCGCTTCGAGCAGTGCCACGTCGCGCAGCGCCGCCGGCACACCGGATTCCGTACGGTCGTCGACGAAGATCGCCAGCACCCCGGTCGCCTGCTCGCGCACACAGATCGACCCGACGCACGCGGTGAACTGGTCGATGCGCCGCGGATCGCAGACACCGTCCAGATCGAACCGCACGACCGCTTCGATCGCGGCGGTGCCGCCACGTCCCGGCCCGTGCAGGACGGCGACGACGAGCGAACGTTCGGGAACGAAGCCGAGCATCGCGGGCAACGCGGCGATCAGCTCGCCGGGGTCGTGCACCCGCAGGGGCGGCTGTGGCAGCTCGGCGGGATAGGCGGGGGTCGATTCGGCGCAGGTGAGCGCTCGGGGGAAGGGTCCGGTGCGCTTGGCGCGGCGGGTGGAGTTCGTCGACGGTGTCATGGCTCCACCGTGCCCGCCGCCTACTCCGGGACTCGATCCGCGACCTGGGCTTTCTCTTGCCCTGTTGGCAACGCCTCGGCTGTGGAACGATCCCGGTCCGAGCACTGCCGCCGGATCGAATCTGTCACCGCCGCGTGGTAGAAGCCCTCAGCTGCCGCGCACGCCGCGCACGGCGGTCGCGAACATCTCCTCGACGGCGGCGCCGTCGGGTTGCCCGGCACCGAAGGTCATCGACGTCACCGTGATCCGCACGTCGCCGATCTGCCCGATCGAGGTCTGCATCGTCTGCGTCAGCCCGGCCCCGCCGACATCGGGAATCACGGTGCGCCGCAACGACACCGCGTCGTCGGCGCCGCCGGGGACGGTCTCGCCGAGCACGGTCGTGACGGTCGACTCCGCACCGGCCCTGCCGACGCGGATCTGCTCGCACCCACCGAGCCGGTCCCGGAGCCGGGCGAGCTGTTCGGCGGTCCTGGACAGCTCGACGGTCAGCGTCGCGCGGCTCGCGTCGTCGGAACCGACCATGACGGCTGCCGGTTCGGCGCCCGCGTCGGGCTCGGGCGGAGTGCAGGTGGCCGGGCTGACGGTGGCGCCCGCCCCGACCCCGTCGAGATCACCGGCGGCAGCGGCCGCCGCCCGCGGTGGCAGCACCACCGCCGGATACCGGGCCGGAAACTGCTGCGGAGCGGGCAGCAGATCGGGCAGCGCGCCGTCGACGTGCCGCACCGCCATCGCGCTCTCGGCGACCGGCGTCCCGCTGATGCTGTGCCCGCACCCGGCCGCCGCAACGACCGAGACCGCCGCCGCGCAGGCGAGCACCCGACGCCGCGTCCAGGAGCGCGGGCCCATACCGGTCGGTGTCGTTTCCGCCACGTTCACACCACCCACTGTGCCCCACCGGGCCGATCCGGCGGCCGCCGCCACGCCGCGCGGGAATGCCGAGGCAGCGGCGGCTGTTGTGCAGCAGGACGAGCCGTCCTCCGGCCGTGTGCGATGCGTCTGCTCGCGTGGGGGACAATGGAGAACGCCTCCCCCGCCGCGAGCGTTGGTGGACCGCGCAGGAAGGAGTACGCGATGGATGACCAGTCGCACATGTACGAGCTGGAGTTCCCGGCACCGCAGCTGTCGTCGGACGACGGTGCGGG
This sequence comes from Nocardia sp. NPDC055053, assembly GCF_053608285.1. Lineage (NCBI taxonomy): Bacteria > Bacillati > Actinomycetota > Actinomycetes > Mycobacteriales > Nocardiaceae > Nocardia > Nocardia sp. NPDC055053. Next base: position 52,557 of record NZ_JBSGVD010000029.1, read on the forward strand.
CCCCGTGCTGGTGCACGGCCTCGAGGGTTTCACCGACGCCGGTCATGCCGTGCGCCTGGCGACCACCCATCTGCGCGAGAGTCTCGAATCCGAGCTCGTCGCCTCCTTCGACGTGGACGAGCTGCTCGACTACCGCTCGCGCCGTCCGCTGATGACGTTCAAGACCGATCATTTCTCCGACTACGCCGAGCCCGAGCTGAACCTGTGGGCCCTGCGCGACACCGCGGGTACCCCGTTCCTGCTGCTGGCGGGCCTGGAACCGGATCTGCGCTGGGAGAAGTTCACCACCGCGGTGCGGCTGCTGGCCGAACAGCTCGGGGTGCGCCGCACGATCGGCCTGTCGGCGATTCCGATGGCGATCCCGCACACCCGCCCGCTCGGCGTGACCGCGCATTCCTCGGATCGCTCGCTGATCGGCGAGCACCAGCGCTGGCCCGGTGAGCTGCAGGTGCCGGGCAGCGCGTCCTCGCTGCTCGAGTTCCGGATGGCCCAGCACGGGCACGAGTCGCTCGGGTTCTCCGTGCACGTGCCGCACTACCTGGCCCAGACCGACTACCCCGAGGCCGCGCAGACCCTGCTGGAGAACGTCGCCGACAACACCGGCCTGGAACTGCCGCTGGCGGCGCTGGGCGAGGCCGCGGCCCGCGTGCGCGAGCAGGTCGCCGAGCACATCGCGGGCAACGAGGAGGTCGAGACGGTCGTCACGGCGCTGGAACGCCAGTACGACAGCTTCGTCACCGCCCAGGAACGCCAGTCCAGCCTGCTGGCAGGCGACGGCGAACTGCCCAGCGGAGAGGAGCTCGGCGCCGAGTTCGAGCGCTTCCTGGCCGAACAGGGCGGTTACGACGACACCTCCGGCGACGACAGGGCCTGAACCGCGCAGGTCTGACGAGGGCTACGCCCGCTGCGCCCACTAGGGTGGTCGGAGTGGATCTGACCGACCTGCTCGAAATTCCCGGGACCGACGCCGACGCGCTCTACGAGTCCTTCGCGGCGTGGGCCGCCGAGCAGGGCACCACCCTGTATCCGGCGCAGGACGAAGCGCTGATGGAGCTGGCCTCGGGGTCCAATGTCATCCTGGCCACTCCGACCGGCTCCGGAAAGTCCCTCGTCGCGGTCGGCGCGCACCTGTTCGCGATGGCCAACGGGCAGCGCAGCTACTACACCGCGCCGATCAAGGCGCTGGTGAGCGAGAAGTTCTTCGCCCTGTGCGAGGTGTTCGGCGCCGAGAACGTCGGCATGGTCACCGGCGACGCCGCCGTCAACGCCGACGCCCCGATCATCTGCGCGACCGCGGAGATCCTGGCGAATCTGGCGCTGCGCGAGGGCGCGGCCGCCGAGGTCGGCCAGGTCGTGATGGACGAGTTCCACTTCTACGCCGACCCCGATCGCGGCTGGGCCTGGCAGGTGCCGATCATCGAGCTGCCGCGCGCGCAGTTCCTGCTGATGTCGGCGACGCTGGGCGAGGTCGACTTCTTCGCGACCGACCTCGAACGCCGCACCGGGCGGAGCACGGCGGTTGTCGCAGGCACCGAACGCCCTGTCCCGCTGATGTTCTCGTACGTGCGCACCCCCATCACCGAGACCATCGAAGAGCTGGTGACCACCAACCAGGCGCCGGTGTATGTCGTGCACTTCACCCAGGCCGCCGCCCTGGAGCGCGCGCAGGCACTGACCAGCGTGAATTTCGCCACCCGCGCCGAGAAGGACGCGATCGCCGCCGCCATCGGCGAATTCCGCTTCGCCGCCGGCTTCGGCAAGACCCTGTCCCGGCTGATCCGGCACGGCATCGGCGTGCACCACGCGGGCATGCTGCCCAAATACCGCAGGCTCGTGGAGAAACTGGCCCAGGACGGGCTGCTCAAGGTGGTCTGCGGCACAGACACGCTCGGTGTCGGCATCAACGTGCCGATCCGCACGGTGCTGCTGACCGGGCTCACCAAATACGACGGTGTGCGCACCCGCAGGCTCAAGGCGCGGGAGTTCCACCAGATCGCCGGGCGCGCGGGCCGCGCCGGCTTCGACACCATGGGCACCGTGGTCGTGCAGGCCCCCGAGCATGAGGTCGAGAACGCGCGCCTGATCGCCAAGGCGGGCGACGACCCGAAGAAGCAGCGAAAGGTGCAGCGCCGCAAACCACCCGAGGGTTTCGTGTCCTGGAGCGAGGAGACCTTCGACCGTCTGGTCTCCGCCCAGCCCGAGCCGATGGTGTCGCGCTTCACGGTGACCAACGCCATGCTGCTCAACGTGATCGCCCGCCCCGGCAATGTCTTCGCCGCGATGCGGCACCTGCTCGAGGACAACCATGAGCCGCGCGCCGCCCAGCGCAAGCACATCCTGCGCGCGATCCGGCTCTACCGCGCCCTGCGCGATGCCGGTGTGGTGCAACAGCTCTCCGAACCCGACGCCAAGGGCCGGATGGCGCGGCTCACCGTCGACCTGCAACGTGATTTCGCCCTCGACCAGCCGTTGTCGCCGTTCGCGCTGGCCGCCTTCGAGCTGCTCGATCGCGAGAGCCCCACCTACACACTGGATGTCGTCTCGCTGATCGAGGCGACCCTGGAGGACCCGCGCCAGCTGCTGATGGCTCAGCAGCACAAGGCCCGTGGCGCCGCGGTGGCCGAGATGAAGGCCGACGGCATCGAATACGAGGAGCGGATGGAGCTCCTGGAAGAGGTCACCTGGCCCAAGCCGCTGGCCGAGCTGATCGACCCCGCGTTCGAGACCTACCGGGCCGGGCATCCGTGGGTCTCGGAGTTCGCGCCGTCACCGAAATCGGTGGTGCGCGACATGATCGAGCGCGCGATGACCTTCGCCGAACTGATCTCGTTCTACGAACTGGCCCGCTCGGAGGGCGTGGTGCTGCGCTACCTCGCCGACGCCTACCGCGCGCTGCGCCGCACGGTGCCCGACGCGGCCCGCACCGAGGAACTCGACGACCTCACCGAATGGCTCGGCGAACTGATCCGCCAGGTGGATTCGAGCCTGCTCGACGAATGGGAGCAGCTCACCAACCCCGGCGCGGAGAACGACACCGAGCAGATCGCGTTCGGCGCGGAGTCGGTGCGCCCGATCTCGGCCAACGAACGCGCATTCCGGGTGATGGTGCGCAACGCCATGTTCCGCCGGGTCGACCTGGCCGCCCGGCAACGCTGGTACGACCTGGAGGAGCTCAGCCCCGGCCCCGACTGGGCGCAGGACTTCGCGCCCTATTTCGAGGAGTACGCCACGATCGGCACCGGCCCCGACGCACGCGGCCCGCAGCTGTTCCAGGTGGAGCAGCGACCCGGCTTCTGGCATGTGCGCCAGGTGCTCGACGACCCCGCGGGCGACCACGGCTGGGCGCTGGCGGCCATCGTCGATCTGGAGGAGTCCGACGCCGCGGGTGAAGTGGTGTTCGACGAGGTCACGGTGGCGGCGGGCTGAGCCATACCCGTTCGCTATCACGGAAAATGACGAACGTTTGACGGATTCGTTGTTGGGTAGGCGCCGCTGATAGTCTCTCCCGGCCGCCGACCGAAAGTTCAACTATGCCCGAATCCCCGTACCTTGTCATCTACCCCGAACGGGTACGTGCCAATTACCGAGCTCTCGCAGCCGCCGTGTCGGCGCGGCGTACCAAGGGCACCCGGATCAGGTACGCGGTGAAGGCGGCACCGGTCGACGAGTTGCTGACGCTGCTCGACGCCGAGGGCGCGGAGTTCGACGTCGCCAGCATCGGCGAGATCGACCAGGCCGTGCGCCTCGGTATCGACCCCGGCACGCTCTGCTACGGCAATCCGATCAAGAAGAGCGCCCACATCGCGCGCGCCTTCGCCCTCGGTGTGCGCCGCTACGCCTTCGACACCGAAGACGATCTGCTGCGCATCGCCGAGCACGCCCCCGGTTCCGAGGTCGAGTGCCGGTTCCTGTCCTCGGCGCCGGAGTCGCGCACCCCCTTCGGCACCAAGTTCGGCTGCGCGCCCGCCGAGGCGCTGCGGCTGCTGGTGCGCGCCCGCGACCTGGGCCTGGTGGTGGGCGGCCCGTACTTCCACGTCGGCTCCCAGCAGCTGGACCCCGCCGCCTGGCGGATCGGTATCCAGCAGGCCGCTGAGATCGTCACGGCGCTGGCGGACAAGGACATTCACGTCACCGCGGTCAATGTGGGCGGCGGTCTGCCGATCTCCTACGCCGACGCGGCTCCCGAACTCGACGCGATCGCCGCCGCCATGACCGGCGCCGCCGCGGAGTTCCTGCCCGAATCCACCGGCTTGGTCGTCGAACCCGGCCGCGCGCTGGTGGGTAACGCGGGCACCATTCACGCCGAGGTCGTCGGCGTGCGTTTCGCGCCGGATGGCCGGCGCTGGGTGTATCTCGACGTCGGCCGGTACAACGGTATGGCCGAGACGGAGAACGAGTACATCGCCTACCGTTTCGTCACCGATCGCGACGGCGATCCGGTGGGCGAGGCGGTGGTCGCGGGTCCGACCTGCGACGGCGACGATGTACTGTATCAACGCACGAAGGTCCTTCTGCCGACCACGTTGCGAGCCGGTGATCAGATCCAGATCCTCGACACCGGCGCCTATACCGCGAGTTATTCGTCGGTGTCCTTCAATGGTTTTCCGCCCTTGACCGTTCATGTCTCGGGCGCTGAGCGAGAGTGAGTTTGCCCATGACGGCGGAATTCACCGGCTGGCACGTGCTGGCCGAGTTCGGTGGTGTCGACACAGACCTGTGTGACGATCTCGAACGACTCGAATCGGCGTTGCGTGAGTCTCTGATCGCGGCGGGCGTCACCATCTGCGATGTCGTTCACAAAAAGTTCGATCCGCAGGGGGTGACCGTCCTCGCCCTGTTGTCGGAGTCCCACGCCTCGATTCACACTTATCCGGAGTCCGGCGACATCTTCGTCGACGTCTTCACCTGCGGCAGCATCGGCGCGGGCGCGACGAAGGCTGTGGAACTTCTGCGAGACAAGTTGTCTCCCAAGAATGTTCGGATGCAGGTCGTCCAGCGCGGCCACGGTGCCGAGAAGATCTACGAACCGGTGGGCGACGGCCTGACCCGGATCTGGGATCTGCACGAGGTGATCGTGGACACGAACACCCCGTTCCAGCACATGGTGATCGCGCGGACCGATCAGGGCATCTCCCTGTTCTCCGACGACGATCGCCAGTCCACCGAGTTCTCCCAGGTCACCTACCACGAGGCCATGATGGTCCCGGCGTTCGTGCTCGCGGAGAAGCTCGATCGGGTGCTGATCATCGGTTCCGGCGAGGGTGTCGCCTCGCAGATGTCGGTGGCGGCCGGGGCGACCCACGTCGACCACGTCGACATCGACCAGCTCGAGGTGGAGCTGTGCGCGCAGCACCTGCCCTACGGCTACACCACCGACGAGCTCACCGCCGCGGTGCAGGGCGAGGGCCCGGTGCACGTGCACTACGCCGACGGCTGGGACTTCCTGGCGAAGGCGCAGGAGGCGGGCACGCGCTACGACGTGATCGTCATCGATCTGCCGGACGAGCGCGTCGAGGACGCCCAGCACAACCGCCTCTACGAGTCGGAGTTCCTGTCCCGATGTAAGGCACTGCTGGCCCCCGGCGGCGTGCTGTCGGCCCAGGCCGGGTGCGCGACCATGTGGCGCAACGAAACCCTCAAGCGGTCGTGGGGCCGGTTCCACGAGCAGTTCGCCACCGTGGTTCCCTACGGCAGCGACGAGCACGAGTGGACCTTCCTGTTCGGCCTGAACGAGAAGATCGATGACCCGGTGCGCGGCATGGCCGATCGCCTGGCCCTGCTCCCCTACCGCGCCGAGACCATCGACGCCCGCGCCCTCGAGCGCGGCGCGATCGAGCCGTACGCCCTGCGCGGCTGAGCTCGAGCGACAGACACCGAAGGCGGTGATCCGGATTCTCCGGATCACCGCCTTCGTCGTTCCGGCGGCCGATACTCACCGGGTGCTCGATTCCGGTGCCGCGCGGCACCGAATGTTGGCACTATGCGAGGTGCGCCGCTTCGACAGAATCGAGTCCGCTCATGACGCCGACACCGTTGTCCGCCGACGGTTTGATGCCGGTCCGCACGCCGTCCTGGCAGCGACCCCGCCTCGACGCGCTGTCCGAGGCGGGCCTGACCGCGTTCGGCCGGTTGTTCGCCGCCGCTCCCGCGGTGACGGCGGCCGACTTCGCACGGTTGGACGGCGACGTGACGATGCGATCGTTCCCCGGGTCCGGCGAGCGGGTGCTCGCTCCGGTGATGGCGCGGCCGTCGTACTTCTGGGTGGCGAAGTCGTTTCGTCACGTGGACGGCGGTGTGGCGATCGGCCACAACGTCTTTCGGCTGCTCGGCGGAATGCGCGCGCTGAATTTCGTGGCGACGGTGGGTGATTCCGTCCTCGACGGGCGGCCCGCCGTGCTGTTCGACTACGACGATCCGCGGGTGGGATCGCGGCGACCGGCCCGGCGGATCTACGACGAACTGCGCGAGATCGAGCCGGATCTGTGGCTGGGTCCGAGCTACTTCACGACGCGGGCCAAGCGAATCCCCATGGGCTGGTTCGCACTCGACGCCTCGGTGCCGTTCGACGGCCCCGCCTGAACGCCGGTGCGCCGGGCGCGGAGTACCCGCACCCGGCGCACCGGAGGATGCTCAGCCGCGCGCCGCGCGTTGCGCGCGATACTCGGCGACGTTGAGCCCGCCGACCCCCCAATCCGTCAGCGGCACTTCATCGATCACGACATAGGTGCTGTCGGGCGCCTTGCCGAGCACGTCGAAGAGCAGATCGGTGACGCCCTTGATCAACTGCGCCTTCTGCTCCGGGGTGACCCCTTCATCGGTGACCTTGATATTCACATACGGCATGGCTGGTTTCCTTTCTACGCCGCTCTACCTGCAATGAACCCGCCGTCGACGGGAAGAATGTGGCCGGTGACGAACTCGGCGTCGGTCAGGTACAGCACGGCCGCGGTGGTGTCGGCGACCTCGCCGATCCGGCCGAGCAGCGCCGCACTCGCGGCGGCTCGCACGTCGCCGTCGCCGAACAGCGGGGTGCGGATGATGCCGGGGGCGACCGCGTTCACGCGGATCCTGGCCGGTGCGAGTTCGGCGGCCAGGCTGGTGGTGAGCGCGTGCACGCCGCCCTTGCTGATCAGCGCCGCCGACGCGGGCAATCCGGTCATGGCGTGGTCGATGAGCACGGTGCCGATGTTCACGATGCTGCCGCCCTCCCCCTGCGCGAGCAGCTGCCGGACCACGGCCTGGGTGGTGAAGTAGGTGCCCTTGAGGTTGCCGCCGAGATAGCGGTCGAGCTCGTCCTCGGTGACGTCGACGAACGGGGTCGCGCCGAACACGCCCGCACTGTTGACCAGCGCGTCGACGCGGCCGAACCGGTCCAGCGCGGCCCGGACGTACGCCGATCCCGTTGCGGGCGAACCGATATCGCCGGTCACCGTGGCCACGCGGTCCGGGGCGGCCAGCTCGGCGGCGACGGCGGCGAGCTTGTCCGCGTCGCGTCCGCCGAGGACGACCGCGTCACCGCGGGCGATGAAGGCGCGGGCGACGTCGCGTCCGATTCCGCTGGATGCGCCGGTCACGATGACCGTCTTGGGTGTCGACATGGACTGATCCTTTCGGTAAACATACGACCGGTCGTCTTGAAATGGGCAACCGGGGAAACTTCGGGCGGACCCGGCGGGCAGGTCAGGACGGCGGCGCGCTCACGGCCGGAAGTAGTCGTCGAGCAGGCGGCGCAGGCATTTCTCGAGCGGCTCGATCGTGCGGTCGATCTTCATCCGGATCACCGCACCCTCCCAGGCTTCGAGCAGCAGATCGGCGAGCTCGACGGCGTCGATGTCGGCACGCACCGCACCCTCGGCCTGCGCGGTGCGCAGCGCATCGGCCACGCCGTCCCGCCAGGACGCCCACGCCGCCGACAGTGCCGTCCGCAGCACCTCGCTGCCCTCCAGCTCGCCGCCGAGATTGGCGATCAGGCAGCCACCGGTGTAGTCGGCGGCCACGAAATCGTCGGTGAGCACGCCGAAGAACCGGCGCAGACCGGTGAGCGCGTCGGGGGCACCGTCGAACGCCGCGACCAGGTTGCGCTGCACACACAGCGAGTGATGCTCGATCACCGCGTGCGCGAAGCTCTCCTTGCTGTCGAAGTAGTTGTAGAACGATCCTTTCGGCACCCCGACCTTGTCGAGCACCTGCTTGATGCCGGTGCCGTGATAGCCGGTGGACAGCAGGCCCGCCGCGCCTTCCTCGATGAGGAGTGCCCGCGTGTCGTCACTGCGCCGTGGTCGTGCCATGCGCCAAACTATACGACCGGTCGTCTACTAATGGCAAGAGTGCCCGTCAGTCGTCGTCGACACCGCGGGCGGCCAGCGCCTCGCCCATCGCGTCGGCCGTCCGCAATGCGCGGACCAGCACGGGCGTGACCAGCGCCGTCGCCGACCAGGAGACGCCGCGTGCCCGCCGCGCCTCGGCGACGTCGTGCACGATCTGCGCCAGCAGCGGAACGCACCGGATGGCCAGGGCCAGCAGCAGACCCACCCGTTCGGGATTCACGCCGACGCGGCGCAGCGGTCCGAGGGCGCGGGTCAGTGCGTCGAGCATGTCGGTGACCCGGGTCGTCACTGTCACCAGTGCCGCCAGCGCCACCGAGACGAGCAGCACGCCGCAGACGACGATCGCCCGCGCGGGTGAGGTGGTGAGCAGCTGGAACACCCCGATGATCAGCGTCATCCACAGCACCGGGCGCACCTGGGCCAGCGCCACCCGCCAGGAGATCCGCGCGAGCGCGAACAGGCAGGCCACGACGACCACGGCGGCGGCGACGCCGAGCGGGCTGCGCACGAACGCCGTCATCGCGACGATCGCGAGCACCAGCAGTGCCAGCTTCACGCCCGCGGGCAGCCGATGCAGCAGCGAGTCGCCGGGGCTGTAGAGACCGATCATTCGACGAGTCGCCGATAGGCGCCGACCACGTCGGCCGGTGTGCCGTCGAAGGCAACAGACCCGTTGTCCAGCACCACGACTCGATCGAACCCGTTTAGCAGCGCGAGCTGGTGGGTCACCACGATCACCTGCTGGTCGAGAGAGTTCAGCGCCTCCGACACCCGGCGGGCATTGCGCAGGTCGAGCAGCGTGGTCGGTTCGTCGGCGACGATCACCTCGGGCTCGCGGATCAGCGCGGAGCCGATCGCGAGAAGTTGCTTCTGCCCGCCCGAGAGCAGGTGCGCCGGATGGTCGGCGTGCGCGCCGAGCCCGAAGCGGTCGAGCATCCGTGCCACCCTGGCCGCGATCTCGGCCCGGTTCAGGCCGCTGCGCCGCAGCGAGAACGCCAGATCCTCGGCGACGGTCGGCATCACGATCTGAGTGTCGGGATCGGTGAACACGAAGCCGACCTTGCGCCGGACCTGCGCGCCCTTGCGGGCGGCGTCGAGCCCGTCGACGGTGACGGTGCCCGACGCCGGTTTCAGCAGCCCGTTGAGCATCCGCGCCAGCGTCGACTTCCCGGATCCGTTGGCGCCGATGAGGCCGACCCGCCGTTCGGTGATCCGAAGATCGATGTCGCGCAGCACGGTCCGATCACCGAAACGGTGGCCGACCGAGTCCACGACGATCTCGCTCACGACAGCCGCCGTGTGCGCTCAGCCACGGATCAGCCCGGGGTACGCGCGGTGCACACCCTTGGCCACGACCGTGGCGACGACAACCTTGGCCAGGTCGCCCGGCACGAACGCGAAGTTGGCCGACACCGCGGCCCACACCCCGAGATCGGTGCGGATCAGCAGCCCGGCGGTCCCGAACAGGTAGATGACAACGAGCCCGCCGAACGCGTTGATCAGCAGGCCGAGCACGATCGGATACTTCGGCAGGATCGCGGCGGTCAGCGCGCCGATCACCAGCGTCGCGGGGATCCAGCCGATCAGGTAGCCCGCGGTCGGCGAGGCGAGGGCCGTCAGGCCGGTGCGGCCACCGGAGAGCAGCGGCAGGCCGATCAGGGTCAGCGCGATGAAGACCGCGACCGCGGCCGTTCCCTTGCGCGCGCCGAGGATCGCGCCGGTGAGGATCACCCCGAGGGTTTGCAGGGTGATCGGCACGCCGCTGAACCCGACGGTGATCGCGCCCGGCAGGCCAAGGGCGGCGATCAGCGCCGCGAACACCGCGATCTGCGCCATGTCCCTGGCGGCGAAACCGAGCGCCGGCTTCGGGGACTTCTCGACATCGGGCACGGCAAACATCCTTCACAACGGAATTGAACGACGTTCAAGGTAGCAGGTGGAGCACGATCGTCTCGCCACGCCCGAAGATCGACTAGGATCCCAGGGCTGGGAGCTTCTCGGACGGCGTTCGCCGCACAACGGCATCGCGCCGACCCACTGTGGCCGAGGAAGGGCCATCATGTCGATTGCGCTACAACGTTTTTCGAACTTGATCGCCGCGATCTACAGCGCAGGCAACGACCCTGACCGATGGGACGGAGTGATCCGCGAGATCACCGACACCTTCGGGGCGGCACACGGCTTTTTGGTCATCGCCGAACCGGCCGGCGCCCGGTGGGCGGTCAAGACCTCGGGCAACGGCAGCTCGCCTGACCTGTCCTCCTCGCTCGACCGGGTCGCCGAACACATGCAGCGCCTCCCCGCGGGCTCGGCCACCACCAGCGACGAGCTGTTCGACCATACGAGCGCGAACGGCCTGACCAACAGTTTCCTGGCCCGGCTCAGCGACGGTCTGCCGCCCTCGTGGATCTGCCTGACCATGCCCGACCACGGCGCGATCAACGGCCATTCGGCCGGGCTGGCCCTGCTGCGCGCGCTCGTGCCGCATCTGCGCGGGGCGCTGCGCACCCAGTCCAGGCTGGTCGAGTTGTCCCGGGAGCGGGCCTTGGCGCTCGCGACGCTGGAGCAGGCGCACTACGGCATCATGATCGTCACCGCGGACGCGGCAGTGGTGTTCGCCAACTCCATGGCCGGGCGCATCATCCGGCAGACCGACGGGCTGAGCGTGGATGCCTTCGGCCGGCTGCGGGCCAGGTCCTCGGGCACCCTGGCGCGACTGCGCGAGCTGATCGAACAGGCCGCGGAGTCGGCCGACGGTGGCGGGAATGTAGCGGTCGCGCGCCCTTCCGGCAATCGGCCGCTGATCGTGCGGATCTCGCCGCTGGACGGCATTTCCGGAGACGGGGACGGTCCCTGGCATCGAGCCGTTCTGCTGCTGGTCGCCGATCCGGACCGCGATCCCGAACCGGAACCGGAAGCGCTGCACGACCTCTACGGCTTGACCGAGGCGGAAACATTGGTCGCCATGGCGGTTCTGCGTGGCGACGGGTTGCAGGCCGTCGCCGATCAGCTCTCGGTCTCGGTATTCACCGCGCGCACGCATCTGCAGCATATTTTCGCCAAGACGAAAACACACCGGCAGGCCGAATTGGTCCGGCTATTGCTGACCACCGCGATGTCGGCTCAATAATTTCGGCGGCTCTCGAGTGCGGGTGAAATCAGAAGGGTCGCTTCGATCGAATCACTGCCGCGAGATATTCGTAATCCTCGGCCCGCGCCGAGGATCCGCGGTAGGCGAGACCGATGGTGCGGCCGGGCGCCGGATCGGCGAAGCGGGCGGTATCCAGAGTGCCGCGCGCGGTTTCGGTGGCCACGGCCATCTCCGGAATGAGGGTGACGCCGAGACCGCCTGCCACGCACTGCACCACCGTCGTCAGCGAGGCGGCGCGGGTGTCGCCGACCGCGCCGGGATGCACCTCGGCGCTGCGGCACAACTCCAGGGTCTGATCGCGCAGGCAGTGCCCCTCGTCCAGCAAGAGCAGCGGCATGTCGGCCAGCACCGGCGCGGCCAGGTCGGTGCGCCCGGCCAACTCGTGCCCGCGCGGGGTGACGAGCACGAATTCCTCCGAGTACAGCGGGATCTCGACCAGCCCCGGCGCTCCGGTGGGCAGGGCGAGCAGCGCGACGTCGAGAACGCCCGTGCGCAGGCCGTCGAGCAGCCGGGAGGTCTGGTCCTCCACCACATGCGGGATCAGCCCGGGAAGTTTGCGGCGCAGCTCGGGCAGCAGCTCCGGCAGCACGTACGGCGCGACGGTCGGGATGATGCCGAGGCGCAGCACACCACCGAGGCCGTCACCGGTCGCCGAGGCCACGAACCGGTCGGCGGCTTCCAGCGTCGCCATCGCCTGGGGCAGCAGGCGCATCCCGGCCGCGGTCACCAGCACCCGCCGGGTACTGCGCTCGATCAACTGGAGCCCCAGTCCGTTTTCCAGTGATGCCAGTGCCTGCGATAACGTGGGTTGGCTCACAGTCAAACGCGCTGCGGCGGTGCCGAAATGCCGGTACTCGGCGACGGCGACGAACGCACGCAGCTGCGACAGGGTTGGCTGATAAGTCTGATCAGTCACGCCTATCAGTGTAGGGCAAGCAATCGGCTTTACCTTTCAGTACGCTTTCGGCAAGATCACCGACGAGCTCACACGATGAGCAACCACACCACGAATGAGGAGACGCGCATGGCTCTGCTGACCATCGGCGACCAGTTCCCGGCATACAACCTCAAGGCCGTTATCGGAGGTGACCTGTCGAAGGTCGACGCGCAGCAGCCCGACGACTACTTCACCCAGATCACCAGCGACGACCATGCGGGCAAGTGGCGCGTGGTGTTCTTCTGGCCCAAGGACTTCACCTTCGTGTGCCCCACCGAGATCGCGGCGTTCGGCAAGCTGAACGACGAGTTCGCCGACCGCGACACCCAGGTCCTCGGCGCCTCGGTCGACAACGAGTTCGTGCACTTCCAGTGGCGCGCCCAGCACGAGGACCTCAAGACCCTCCCCTTCCCGATGCTGTCGGACCTCAAGCGTGAACTGGCCACCGCCACCGGCGTTCTCAACGCCGACGGCGTCGCCGATCGCGCCACCTTCATCGTCGACCCGAACAACGAGGTGCAGTTCGTCTCGGTGACCGCCGGTTCGGTCGGCCGCAATGTCGACGAGGTGCTGCGCGTGCTCGACGCCCTGCAGTCCGACGAGCTGTGCGCCTGCAACTGGAAGAAGGGCGACCCGACCATCAACGCCGGCGAGCTGCTCTCGGCCAGCGTCTGATCCACCCTTCCCCACCGATCCACCCCAGAGGAGCCCCACTGTCATGAGCATCGAGAACCTGAAGAACTCCCTTCCCGAGTACGCCAAGGACCTCAAGCTCAACCTGTCCTCGCTGGCCCGCACCACGGTGCTCAACGAGCAGCAGCTGTGGGGCACCCTGCTTGCCTCGGCCGCCGCGACCCGCTCGGCGACCACGCTGCGCGAGATCGCCGAGGAAGCCGCCGATGTGCTCTCCGCCGAGGCCTACGAGGCCGCGCTGGGCGCCGCGTCGATCATGGGCATGAACAACGTGTTCTACCGCGGTAAGGCGTTCCTGGACGGTCGCTACGACGACCTGCGCGCGGGCCTGCGGATGAACATCATCGGCAACCCGGGCGTCGACAAGGCCGATTTCGAGCTGTGGTCGTTCGCGGTGTCCTCGATCAACGGCTGTGCCCACTGCCTGGAGGCGCACGAGAAGACGCTGCGCGAGGCCGGTGTCTCGCGCGAGGTGATCTTCGAGTCGCTGCGCGCTGCGGCCATCGTCGCCGGTGTCGGCCAGGCGGTGGCGTCCACCGAGGCGCTGGCGGCCGCTGCCGTCTGATTCACCGTTTTCGCCGCGGCCCCCGATCGGACTCTCCGATGCGGGGGCCGCGGTCGTTTGCCAAGGACACGACCGGGCTCGCGCGGTCCCGGCGGCCCCATGACCCGGCCGGTAGGCTCGCGATCATGAACGCACACGAGGTGCCCGAAGCCCCGGATATCCAGGTCGAGGTCGTCAGAGTGTTCACCGACCCCGCCGGACAGCTCGGCAACGCGCTCGGCATCGCCCGCGCGAATGATGTCGTCGCGCTCGACAAGCAGGAGCTGGCCGCGCGCCTCGGCTTCAGCGAGACCACCGTCGTCGAGGATCCCGTCGACGGTGTGGCCAGGATCCGCATCTTCACGCCGACCATGGAACTGCCGTTCGCCGGGCATCCCAGCGTGGGCACCGCGTGGTGGCTGGCCGCGCAGCGCACACCGGTGCACACCTTGCAGGAGCACGCGGGCCCGGTCGCGGTCGACCAGACCGACGGCATCACCTGGATCACCGCTCGCGCCGAGTGGACGCCGGAATTCACCTTCCATCAACTGGATTCGGTCGAGGAACTGGCGCTGCTGCGGCCCGACGACTTCACCGAGGGCCAGCATTTCTTCTGGGTGTGGACCGACGAAACGCGGGGGGCGCTGCGGTCACGGATGTTCGCGCCGGCGATGGGCATCGCCGAGGACGAGGCGACCGGCGCGGCGGCGGTCGCGCTCACCGGGCAGCTGCGGCGTGGGCTGGTGGTGACCCAGGGTCACGGTTCGCAGCTCTACACCGAATGGGACTCCGACGGCTGGGTGCGGCTGGGCGGCCGGGTCGCCGAGGACCACGTGGTGGTGCTCTGACCTCACTGTCCGAGCTGGCCGCCGAAGCGGCGCAGCCACGGCGGCCGGGTGGTCCAGTGTCCGCGCCGCGGCGCCTCGGCGGTGCTCAGGTCGGCGAGGATGCGGGTCTCCAGATGCCGTGGCGGGGTGCGCCGGTCGTCGACGGCCAGGCGGGCGAGCATGTCGTGCACGCCGCGGACCCGGGCGGCGAACTGCGCGAGCCGGTGCGGGGCGATCGCGGCGAGTTTGTTCTCGATGTGGTGATACTCGAGTTCGGCGACCGCGTCCAGCGCGTAGGCGTCGGCCAGGGCCAGGATCGAGCCCGGCGGACACCAGGTCTGGGTGCCGCCGACGCGGACGATCCGCTGCTCGGCGAGCCGTTCGACACCTTCGGCGAGCAGCCGGGTGACGACCGGCACGCGCAGGCCGAGTTCCCGGCTGATCGCCCGGTAGGTGCGCCCGCCGTAGTAGGCGAGCACGAACACTTCGCAGTGGCTGTCGAGCGGATCGGCGAAGCCGAGACGAGCCGAGGCCGCGAGCCAGGGGATGTCGTCGCCGTCGTGGCGGTCCAGCCGTAGCCGCTGTACCGCGAGCCGATGGATCTGGGCGAGCAGCCACGTCTGGTCGGCGCTGAACACCGCGTCGTCGCGGCCCGCGCACGTGGGTACCGTCAGCGGTTCGGCGGAGGGCTCGGTGCCCGGTCCGGTGCGGTCACCGTCGTACGCGGCACCGCGGCCGAATGTGGTGTCGGTTCCCAGCTGGGCGGCGAATGCCGAACGGCCCCACGGTGTCCCTAGGTCGGGGACGGGCGGGGCATCGACGACGGGCGCGGTGGCCGCGAGGGTGGCGGCGCCGGTGTCGACCGTCCACGGCGCGGCACGCAGGCGCCGATATCCCTCGCGGACAACGTCTTCGGCCGAGCCACGGCGATGCAGGACGCGCAGCGCGAGGCCGAAGGCGGCGGCGCCGGTGGCCCGGTACAGCTCACGCAGCGCGTCGCGATCGCCGGCGCCGGACGGGAACTCGGGATCGGGCAGCGCGACGCCACCCGGCGCCGGGTCCGGACCGCGCTGCCGATTCATCGTCGAATTCCTGTCCACACAACGGCAATTCGCAGCCCGAGCGGTTGTGGATCGGTATTCACCGGCCGATCGCGGCGATCAACATGAACGCGGTACCGATATCCATCGCCACGTGGGGCACCAGCGCCGAGGTCAGCGGGTGGGCGCCCGCGGGGTGGACGAACCGGTGCCAGCGGGGGCCGTGACCAACGGTGCCGACCGCGAGCAGGGCATCCACCGTGAACAGGGTGGCCAGGGCAAACGCGGGCCAGGGCGCCGGACCGGTCGCGTGGTCGCCGCCGTGGCCGGCCATCGCGTACAGCATGGCCGCCGCGGCCACGGTGTGGTACCCGATCGCCAGGACACCGTCGGAGGCCGCCGTGGCGCCGGTGCGCCACCCCACGACGCGCTCGGCGAGCAGGATCGCGAAGGCCACGGTGAGCGCGGTGAGCACCCCGCGCATGGCGTGCGGGTCGGTCGCGGCGGGAAACACCAGCATGGCCAGCATCACCAGGCACATGAGCAGGTGCGCGCTGTCGGCCGCGGCGTCGACGCGGTGGGTGGGTGGTGGCCGCCTGGTCAATCGGGCCGAGACGATCAGGGTCGCGAGGACGAACGCGGCGACCACCGGCCAGCGTACGAGTGCGTTGTCCTGAACGAATTCGGCCACACCCCACCACCTTCGAGTCGCCACCCGCGCCTCACCATGCTCGCATCGACGCGGCGCCCGCGGGCGCGTTTGCACCCGGGCAATGTCGTCGTCATAGCGATGACGGATCATGGACCGATGTCCGATGCACAGTCCGTCACCTCGACGCAGGCGGTGCGCGTGACGGTCGACGACCTCACCGGCGCCCCGATCCGCGACCTGCTGACCGGCCACCACACCGAGATGGCCGCCAACTCCCCCGCCTGCAGCATGCACGCCCTCGACCTGACCGCCCTGCGCGATCCAGCGGTCACGGTGTGGAGCGCCTGGGCAGGCGACGAACTGGCAGGCTGCGGTGCGCTGAAGGAACTCGACCAACGCCACGGCGAGATCAAGTCCATGCGCACCGCCGACGGCTGCACCGGCCGCGGGGTCGCCGCGGCCGTGCTGACCCACCTCGTCGACGAGGCCCGCCGACGCGGATACACCCGGCTGAGCCTGGAGACCGGGTCACAGGAGTACTTCGCGCCGGCTCGCCGCCTCTACCTGCGCCACGGTTTCACCGAGTGCGAGCCCTTCGCCGGCTACGTCCTCGACCCGTACAGCCAGTTCTTCACGCTCTCCCTCGCGGCGGAGGTCAGCCCAGCGCGCGGGTGAAGCCCTCGACCAGGTCGGCGACCTGGGCGTCGGTCATCACGAACGACGGTGAGATCTGCATCGCGCCCTGTCCGGCGGCGCGGCCCGAGATGCCGTGTTCGCGCAGGGTTTTCACCAGCGCGGGCCCCTCGGACGGGTCGGCCAGCTGGACCGCGGCCACGGCGCCGAGTCCGCTGCGGACCTCGGCGACGCGCGGATGCCCGGCCAGCGGCGCGAGCAGGGTGTGCAGGGTGCTCTCCAGCCGGGCCGCTTCCTCGAGCAGTCCTTCGCGTTCGATGATGGCGATGTTGGCCAGGGCCGCGGCGGCCGCGCCCGCGTGCCCGCCGTAGGTGTAGCCGTGGCGCCACCACACGCCACCGGCGAAGAACGGTTCGGCCAGGTGCGGGGCGATGAAGACCGCGCCCATCGGCAGGTAGCCCGAGGTCAGGCCCTTGGCGGTGGTGACGAGGTCGGGTTCGAGGTCGAACCGGGTCGAGGCGAACCAGGTGCCGCCGATGCGGCCGAAGCCGGTCACCACCTCGTCGGCGACGAACAGGATGTCGTGGTCGCGGCAGATCTGGCGGACCTCGGCCAGGTAGCCCTGCGGTGGCAGGTACACCCCGCCCGCACCGATGATCGGCTCGCAGAAGAACGCCGCGATCTGCTCGGCGCCGACCTCCTCGATCAGGGCGAGCAGCGATTTCGCGTCGTTCCACTCGACGGTGCGGCTGTCGGCGACGAGTTCGCCGTAACCCTCGGTGTTGCCCGCGAGCCCACCGATCGAGGTGCCCGCGTAGTGCATGCCGTGGTAGGCCAGGCGACGGCCGACCAGGATCTTCTTGTCGGTGCGGCCCAGTTCGTGCCAGTACCGGCGCGCCAGTTTGGCCGCGGTCTCGATCGAGTCCGAGCCGCCGGAGGTGAAGAAGATCTTGCTGCCGGGAACCGGCGCGATGGCCGACAGCTTCTCGGCGAGTTCCTGCGTCGGCGGTTCGGTGAGGTCACCGAAGTTCGAGTAGTGGGCGATGGTGCGCAACTGCTCGGCGACGGCGTCGGCGATCTCCGCGCGACCGTGCCCGACGTTGGCGAACCAGAGTCCGGCCGTGGCGTCGAGATACCGTGTGCCCGCGGTGTCGTAGACGTAGGCACCGTCGCCGCGGGCGACGACGAACGCACCGTCACGAGTGACGGCACCCATATCCGCGAATCCATGCCAGAGCGCATTCATGGCTACACCTTTACCCGAACCGGCTAAATCTCGCTCGTTCCAGCGCCGGGAAGTCTCATTCCGCGGGCGCGCGGTCCCGCCATCGGCCGAGCAGATCCCCCAGCGACGCCATGGCTATGGCCAGGATCGCGAACCCGACGGTGAGGTGAGCACCACCAGCCCGATGCGCCGCGTCGTGGACGCGCGGACGCGACCGAACCGCGTCACGGTGTGTCGTTGGTCTCCGCCGTCCCGCGCACGGGGAGCGCGAGCGGAAAACCGGTGGCGGGCTTCGCTACGCTGGTAAGCGCAATGACCAGGACAGCTAGCACCGGAACCCGCGCGCTGCGCACCCGCCTGGCGGAGGTCTCGCTGCGCGACGAACACCGGCTCCGGCGCAAGCTCGACCGGGCGCGCCCCGACGATCTGCCCGCGCTGGACGCCGAGATCGCCGCCGCCGCGACCCGCGTGGCCAATCGCCGCGCGGCGGTTCCGTCGATCCGGTATCCGGAACAACTGCCCGTCTCCGCGCGCCGCGACGACATCGCCGCCGCGATCGCCGAGCACCAGGTGGTGATCGTGGCCGGCGAGACCGGCTCCGGCAAGACCACCCAGATCCCGAAGATCTGCCTCGAACTCGGGCGCGGCATCCGCGGCACCATCGGGCACACCCAGCCGCGCCGGCTGGCCGCGCGCACCGTCGCCGAACGCATCGCCGAGGAGCTGGGCACCGAACTGGGTGACGTGGTCGGCTACACCGTCCGCTTCACCGATCAGGCCTCGGACCGCACCCTGGTCAAGCTGATGACCGACGGCATCCTGCTCGCCGAGATCCAGCGCGACCGGATGCTGCGCCGCTACGACACGATCATCATCGACGAGGCGCACGAACGCAGCCTCAATATCGACTTCCTGCTCGGTTACCTGAAGCAGCTGCTGCCCCAGCGCCCCGATCTCAAGGTGATCATCACCTCGGCGACCATCGATCCCGAACTGTTCGCCCGCCATTTCGCCGACGCGCAGGGCACGCCCGCGCCGATCGTCGAGGTGTCGGGCCGGTCGTATCCGGTGGAGTTGCGGTATCGCCCGCTGTCGCTGGAGCTGCCCGGTTCCGGCGACGAGGACGAGGAGGACACCCGCGTCGTCGACCGTGATCCCACCGACGCCATCGCCGACGCGGTCACCGAGCTGTTCGCCGAGGGCGACGGTGACGTGCTGGTGTTCCTGTCCGGCGAACGCGAGATCCGCGACACCGCCGACGCGCTGCGCGACCTGAAACTGCCCCGCACCGAGATCGTGCCGCTGTACGCGCGCCTGTCCGCCGCCGGGCAGCACAAGGTCTTCGCCCCGCACACCGGCCGCCGGGTGGTGCTGGCCACCAATGTCGCCGAGACCTCGCTGACGGTGCCCGGCATCCGCTACGTGATCGACCCCGGCACAGCACGCATCTCCCGGTACTCGATGCGCACCAAGGTGCAGCGGCTGCCGATCGAACCGGTCTCGCAGGCCTCGGCGCGGCAGCGGTCGGGCCGTTGCGGTCGTGTCGCCGACGGCATCTGTATCCGGCTGTACTCCGAGGACGATTTCGAGTCGCGGCCCGCGTTCACCGAACCGGAGATCCTGCGCACCAATCTGGCCGCGGTCATCCTGCAGATGACCGCGCTCGGCCTCGGTGACATCGAGAGCTTCCCGTTCGTCGAGGCCCCCGATCGCCGCGCCATCCGCGACGGCATCGCGCTGCTGGAGGAACTCGGCGCGCTGGCCCACGGCAGCGCGAAAGCCGTTGACGGCGAAGCGCATTCGGGCGGGCATCTCACGCTCACCCCGATCGGCCGGGAGATGGCGCAGCTGCCGGTCGACCCGCGGATGGCGCGCATGCTCGTGGAAGCGCATCGCAACGGGTGCCTGGACGAGGTGCTGGTGATCGTGGCGGCGCTGTCGATCCAGGATGTGCGCGAACGGCCCGTCGACCATCAGCAGGCCGCCGACACCCAGCACGCCCGTTTCACCGTCGACGGTTCGGACTTCCTGGCCTATCTGCGGCTGTGGGACTACCTGACCGAGCAGCGCAAGTCGCTGTCGTCCAACCAGTTCCGCCGGATGTGCCGTGACGAATTCCTGCACTACCTGCGGATCAGGGAGTGGCAGGACCTGCACGGTCAGCTGCGCACCATCACCCGCGGGCTCGGCTGGAACGACGGGGGCCCGCAGCGAGCGAACTCCGACAGCCCGGCAGCGGCGGCCGACGGCAGGGCGGCCACGGACGGCGGGGCGGCCGCGGACGGCACCGGCCCGAAGCGGAATCGCAGGGGCCGAGGGCGCACTCCCGACCGCGGGTTACCGCGATCGGCCGCCGCCACCGACGCCTCGCACGCCGCGGCCGGGCGCGACGATCGAGCGCCGGAGTCGGGGCGGCAGCACGCCGACCGCTCCCGGCGTGGGCACGGTGACCTCGCGGCACAGCGGGCACCGCAGCCGGAGCCGCGTTCGGGCCGGGGCGCTGCCGCGACGAAAGCCGGTCGGGGCGCGGCGGATTCGGCCGCGGCAGACGCCGAGGCGGCGATGCCGTGGCCCAGCGCGCAGATCCACCAGTCGCTGCTGGCCGGCATGCTGTCGCATATCGGTGTGCGCGAGGCGGAGTCGCGGGAATTCCTCGGCGCGCGCAATGCCAAGTTCATGATCTTCCCCGGGTCCTCGCTGGCGAAGAAACCGCCGCGCTGGGTGATGGCGGCCGAGCTGGTCGAGACGTCCCGGCTGTGGGGCCGGATCGCGGCGAAGGTGGAACCCGAGTGGGCCGAGCGGCTCGCGGGCGATCTGGTGAAACGCACCTATTCCGAGCCACATTGGTCCTCCAAGCGGGGCGCGGCGCGTGCCTACGAGCGGGCCACGCTCTACGGCGTGCCGCTGGTGACGGGCAGGCCGGTCGACTACGGCCGTATCGATCCCGAGCTGTCGCGTGAACTGTTCATCCGCCACGCCCTTGTCCAGGGCGAGTGGCAGACCCGGCACGGCTTCTTCGCCCGCAACCGCGCCCTGATCGACGATGTCGCCGATCTCGAGCACCGCGCCCGCCGCCGCGACATCCTCGTCGACGACGAAGTGCTGTTCGAGTTCTACGACAAGCGCCTGCCCGCCGATATCGTCTCGGTGCGCCATTTCGACAGCTGGTGGCGCAAGACCGAGCGCAAAGATCCCACCCTGCTGGACTTCTCGACCGACACCGTGGTCAACGCGGGCGCCGCCGCGCTCGACCCGACCGACTTCCCCGACGCCTGGCGCCAGGGCGAACTCAGCTTCCCGCTGACCTACCAGTTCGAGCCCGGCCAGGACGACGACGGCGTGACCGTGCGGATCCCGGTCGAACAACTCGCGCACGTGCGGGCGGTCGGCTTCGACTGGCTGGTGCCGGGCATGCGCGAGGAACTGGCGGCCGCCTACATCAAGACCCTCCCGAAGGCCTTGCGCCGCACCGTCGTTCCCGCGCCCGACTTCGCCGCGGCGGCGCTGCGCGAGCTGACCCCGCGCGCCGAGCCGTTGCGCACCGGACTGTCCAGGGAACTCTCGCGACTTGGCTCGGTCACCATCTCCGCCGACGACCTGCCCCCCACCGCGCTGCCGGATCACCTGCGGATGACCTTCGCGGCCGTCGATCAGCGCGGCACGGTACTGGCCAAGAGCAAGAACCTCGCGCAGCTGAAATCGACACTGGCCGAGCAGGTTTCCGCCTCGGTCGCCCGCGCCACCGCGGGCGCCGAACGCGCACCCGCAACCGTCTGGACCTCCGAGTCCCTCGGCGCGGTTGCCCCGACGGTGCGGCGCGAGGTGGCCGGTCAGACGGTGACCGGATACCCGGCGCTGGTGCCAGAGGGCGAGGGTGTGGCCGTGCGCGTGCTCAGCTCTCCCGCCGAGCAGGCCGCCGCCATGCGCGCCGGGGTGCGCACCCTGCTGCTGGCCGCGATCCCGACCTCCACCCGCGCGGTCACCGCCGGGTTGCCCGCCGCCGACCGGCTGGCCCTGAGCCAGAATCCCGACGGCTCCCTGGACAAGCTGGTCGAGGACTGCCGGATCGCGGCCGCCGACGAACTCATCGCGGCCGCCGGTGGCCCCGTGCGCACCCCCGAGGCGTTCGACAAGCTGGTCGCCGCCGTCCGCCCCCAGCTGGCGACCGCGGTCACCGGCTTGATCCGCGCGGTGGCGCCCGTGCTGTCGGCC
Organism: Nocardia sp. NPDC055053; assembly: GCF_053608285.1. NCBI lineage: Bacteria > Bacillati > Actinomycetota > Actinomycetes > Mycobacteriales > Nocardiaceae > Nocardia > Nocardia sp. NPDC055053. Next base: position 74,798 of record NZ_JBSGVD010000029.1, read on the forward strand.
GCGCATCAGGCGCGTGCCGCCCTGGCCGACACCGCCGAGACCGATATCGCCGACGACGTCCGCCAGCAGCTCGACGACCTGCTGTTCCCCGGTTTCGTCGCCGAATGGGGCCGTGCCCGGCTGCGCGAACTCCCCCGCTATCTGCTCGCCGCGGCGCAACGCCTCGAATCGCTGCCCGGCTCGGCGGTGCGTGATCGCCAGGGCATGGCCGAGGTCGACCGGATGCTGGCCGCCTACGACAAGCTGGTGCGCGGCCTGCCCGAGGGCCGCAGGAACGCGCGCGACGTCACCGAGATCTGGTGGATGATCGAGGAACTGCGGGTGAGCCTGTTCGCGCAGAAGATCGGCACGCCATACCCGGTGTCGGCCAAGCGGATCGAGAAGGCGATCGGCGCGATCCGGCGCTGATCGTCAGTCGGTCGCGGCGACCGCGGCGGCGCGCGCCTTGCGCATCTCGGTGATCTCGCGTTCGAAATCGGCTGCGCTGGTGAAGGATCGGTACACCGAAGCGAAGCGCAGATAGGCCACCTCGTCCAGATCGCGCAGCGGGCCGAGGATGGCAAGACCGACCTCGTGGCTGGGCACTTCGGGAGATCCCTTGGCGCGCACCGCGTCTTCGACCTGCTGGGCGAGCAGGTTCAGCGCGTCGTCGTCGACCTCACGGCCCTGGCAGGCGCGCCGGACACCGACGATCACCTTCTCGCGGCTGAACGGCTCGGTGACGCCGCTGCGCTTGACCACCGACAGGATCGCGGTCTCGACGGTGGTGAACCGGCGACCGCAAGTCGGACACGACCGCCGACGGCGGATCGCCGTGCCCTCCTCGACTTCACGCGAGTCGACGACTCGCGAGTCAGGGTGTCGGCAATACGGGCAATGCATCCGAGGGTTCCTTCGTCGATGCGACGTCTACTCCATGGCACTTGACAGAATACCTGTCACTGGTGCACCACCTGCCACTGCGTCGTCAGGTCCGCGATCAGCTCCGGTAGCCGGCCCAGCATGCGGCCGCGGGTGAGCTTGGCGGGGAAGGGCTCGGAGTACACCGTCACCGCGTTCGCCATGTCGGTGGCCAGGTCGAGATGGCAGGGAACCAGGTCGGCGGTGATGTAGGCCCAGCGCGCGTCGCGGTCGGCCCAGTTGAAGTCGGGCAGCGGCATCCGCAGGCCGAGCCCACCGGCCCGTACCGTCACGGGGGCGTACACCCCGGGCGCGCGGACACCGGGAACCGCCGGTTTGCCCGCGACCGTGGTGACGTAGGTGAGGACCCGGCCCATGCCGTCGCGACCGGCCGCGGTCACGTCCCATTGATCGGCGACGATGTGGTTCTGCTCCCGGTCGGTCATCCGGACCAGCGCGTCCGCGCGGCCCGCCGCGGTGCCGCCGTCGATGCCCGCCCAGGCGGTGCGGACGTCGTCGTCGATCACGCCCGCCGCGAACATCTCGTCGATGGCCGCCATCCCCTCGGCGAGGTAGGCCTCGTGCATCGGGACCAGGTCGGTGAAGATGTGTTTCTGCATGATCATCAGCCGGTGCTGATACCAGGCCAGGTCGGCGGCGGTCAGTCGCGGCCCGTCGGCGGCCAGGCCCGCGATGTCGGCCGGTATCGCCGCGACGAGTTCGGGTGGGGTGGCCCGCACCAGGTCGGCGACGGCGGTGCCGAGTTCGTGGATTCCCCCGACGGAGAGCACCATGCCGATGTCGCCGACGTCGAAGAAGCCGGAAGCGAACGAGCCGCCCGCGATGCCGGCCAGGCCTGCCCAGTAGAAGTCGGGGCGGGCGGCGGCAATGCGGAAATAGTTCACGTACACCTGGGCGAAGGTCGCCGAGTTGGCGGCGGTGCCGCGAGCGGGATCCCAGGTGGCGAGGTCGATGGCCGCGTTGCCGGTGGAGACGACGAGCCAATACTGGTGCAGCAGCGTGCCATAGCGCGCCGGCGCGATGCCGTCGGCCCTCGCCTGGGTGAGTGCGGCCCGCAGCGGTGGTTCGCTCAGTGGCAGCGCCGGATGCAGGCCACCGCCGAATTCGCCCTCGGCATTGACCGCGGGGAGATCGAGGTAGTCCGCGTACGTGGGGCTCGCATGGACAGCGGGCGCAAGCACCGCGCCGAGAACGAGACTGAGCAGCAGGGCGATCGAGCAGCGGCGCACGTGACCTCGCATCCGGTTTCGGCCGAGGGGCCGTACCCGCCCCGGCTCAGGATGCACGTCACCGTAGCAACACGTTCTAGTTTTGGTGTGCTATTCGTTCAGGCCGCAATCCGGTCAGGCCCTGAATCGCACACGGAAACTGTTCCTGTACAGGCCTTTTCGCGCCATCGAACTGTCCCGGACAGTCCGCCCGACGGGGCGTCGACCCGCTCGGAAATCCCGGACGTTGCCGGATCGAACCGGTCGCCGAAACTACCCGCACGCATGTGCGCCAGACCGAGGAACGCGACGACGATCAGCGCGGACACCAGCGACGCCACGGCCAGTGCCGCGAACCCGAGCTGCGCCTGCTCGACGCGACGCACCGGATGCACGCCACGGGCGGGCCGCACACCGCCGACGCGGGCATACAGCGCGGCCGCGTTGCGTGGCCCGGTCGCCCGCGGACCACGATCGGCGCGAGCCGGACGCGCGACCCGCGGACGCGGCGAATCCGTCTGCGGCACCGTGGCGAAGGCGAGATCGAGCGCCGCGTCGGCGGGCCGCGCCGCCGCTTCCGCGAGCACCCCACGCGCGGCGGCCAGACCGCCCGTTCCATAGGCGGCGAACACTTCCGCGGCGGGCCCGCGCGACACCTCGGGACGGACCGTCGCGGGCTGGGCAACGCGGCGCGCCACCGGACTGCCGCCCGCGCCACGCACGAGGGAGAACGGCCGACGCGCACGGGCGTTGCGGCGACGCCGGAGGATCGGCTCGGGGTAGGCGGCGGGGTCGTAGGACTGCAGGGCGCTGGTCGCTGTACTCATCGGAAGAACCTCCGGGGTGGTGTACTCCGCTGCTGAAGGAATAGCTGGTGAAGCCGCTGTGTCACACATTGTTCGAACATGTGTGCTACGAACTGATGTTCGATTTCTACCATGCCGCGACGGCGATGTCAGCACGAAACGCCCGACATGCTCGAACAGATGTTTGATACTTCGGCGTGGCACGACTAGCCTCGGAAAGGCGAAATCGACCAGCGAAAGGGCGGGATACGGTGACCCACACAGACGACACGGGTGACGAAAGCGCTACCGGCACCGTCACATCGGGATCCGGTGCGGATCTCACCGTGCGTCAGCGCACGGTCCTCGACGTCATCCGCACCTCGGTGACCGAACGTGGCTATCCGCCCAGCATCCGCGAGATCGGCGACGCGGTCGGGCTCACCTCCACCTCCTCGGTGGCCCATCAACTCCGGGCGCTCGAGCGCAAGGGGTACCTGCGCCGCGACCCGAATCGCCCGCGCGCGGTGAACGTCCGCGGTCTCGACGAGGCGGTCCGCTCGGTGACCACGCTGCCCGCCGAACCGGCCGACGACGCCGACACGAACCGGCCGACACCGACCTTCGTCCCGGTCCTCGGCCGGATCGCCGCCGGTGGGCCGATCCTGGCCGAGCAGGCCGTGGAAGACGTGTTCCCGCTGCCCCGCGAGCTCGTCGGCGACGGTTCGCTGTTCCTGCTGAAGGTCGTCGGCCAGTCGATGGTCGACGCGGCCATCTGCGACGGCGACTGGGTCGTGGTCCGGCAGCAGAATGTCGCCGAGGGCGGCGATATCGTGGCCGCCATGATCGACGGCGAAGCGACCGTGAAGACGTTCAAGCGCACCGGCAAGGACGTGTGGCTGATGCCACACAACCCGCACTTCGAACCGATCCCGGGCAACGACGCGCAAATCCTCGGCAAGGTCGTCACCGTAATCCGCAAGATCTGAGCATCGCGCTCAGCGGCGCACGGACGTGTCCATCTCCCAGATCAGCAGCTCGGCGGCGGTCAGCGCGGTGACGCGGTGGCCGCCCGCGGCGGTCAGGCGCACGGCGTCGCCCTGGTCCAGGGTGCCGTTGTCCTCGAAGTCGACGCGGCCGCGCGCGACGAACACGTGGCCGTAGGGCGCGTCGGGAACGGTGATCGCCTGCCCGGGATCCAGCCGCGCCACGTGGAAGGCGGCATGGCGGTTGCCGATGCCGATCGCGGCCTCGCCGCGGTACTTCCGCATACCGGCGGCGACCGGGACCAGGGTGTTGCGGCGCAGGTCACCCTCGATGTCGAGTTCCTGATAGCTCGGTGCGACGCCGGGGGTATCCGGCGGAATCCACATCTGCACGACGTGCAGGCGTTCGCGTTCCCGGTAGCCCGCGCCGTTGCGTTCGGAATGCCGGATACCGGAGCCCGCGCTCATCCGCTGCGCCAGCCCCGGATGGATCATGCCCGAATGGCCCGCCGAATCCTGGTGGACGACCGTGCCTTCCAGGACCCAGGTGAGGATCTCGGTGTCGCGGTGCTGATGGGTGTCGAAGCCCTCGCCGGGGCCGACGGTGTCCTCGTTGTGCACCAGGAGCAGACCGTGCGCATGGTCCTCCAGCGCGAAATTGCCGGTCGCCGGGAACGACTGCCGCGAGTCGAGCCACTCGTTCCACCAGTGCGCGCGGTCCGCGCCGGGCACCACCTGAACCTGGGACGTCACCGTCGTCACCACCTTCCGCTATCCGGACTTGGGTCCGTATAGCGGGTAACGCGGTCGGCGCCGCGGGCATTCCGCGGCGCCGGACCGGCTCAGAACGGCAGGGCGCCGCGCAGACGGCCGACCAGGGTGCGGCCGGAATCGCGGTCACGCTCGTTGAACAGGAACTCCAGTTCCTCCTCGAGCCCCTTGCGGACCACATCGCGCAGGTCGGCGGCCGCGGCGTCGAGATCCTCGGCCTCGAGCCACGGTGCCGGATCGATCGGCGCACCCGCGGAGTAGTAGAACCGCTCCGGTCGCGGCAGCGGCGTCGGTCCGATGCCCTTGACCATCGGCGGGTTCAGCTCGGGGTTGATGCCGAGCAGGCTGCACGTCCAGCGCAGCGGGCGCATCACCGGATGCTGACCATCGAAGACGATGTCGAACGCGTCGTCGACGCCGATCATCGCCAGCGGCACGATCGGCACCCCCGCCTGGATCGCCATCCGCGCGAAACCGGTCCTGCCCTCCCACTTGAGCACGTACTTCTCGCCCTTGCGGCGGATCGCCTCCCGGCCGCCACCGGGGAACACGACCACCGCTTCCCCCTGCTCGAGCAGCGCAAGGCAGTTGCCGCGCGTCCCGCGCACCGCGCCGAAGCGGTGCAGGATATGGCGCACACCCGGCACCATCAGCACGTGCTCGGCGAGCCCACGCACCAGCCGCCCGCGTGCCCGCAGGATCGCCGGCATCAGCAGCGGCGCATCGATCCCGCCGAGCAGGTTGTGGTTGGCCACGATCAACACCGGGCCCTCGGCCGGGATGTTGTCCAGGCCGTAGAACCGCGGGCTCGCCCACGCGGTCACCGGCGCGAACACCGCCTCGAACGCGCGGATCTCCCACTCGCTCGGCGTCGGGTTCAACGGCGCGTTGTCGGAGAGGATCCGGTCGCCCTGCTCGACCGATCCCGCCCCGTTCTCGTTCACAATCTCTGGACCCCGCTGGTCATTCGACATAACACCCTCCTGCTGTCGACAATCGACCATAGCGCCCGAAAATGGCTGTGTCGCATCGATGTTGGCCGCTACCCCGCGGCAAATCCGGCTGGTCGGATCAGCTCGGCACGACTTCGGCCGGGCCCGAATGGGCGTATTCCGACAGGGCGGCGGCCAGTGCCTGGGGCACGCGCGCCCTGAGCCTGGTGCCGCCTTCCTCGTGCTCGGCGGAGATGATCCGGCCGTCGGCGTGGATGCGCGCGAGCAGATCGCCGCGGCTGTAGGGCAGCAGCACGCTGATGTCGACATCGAGCCCGCCCAGCACCTCGGAGAGCCGCTCGCGCAACTCCGCCACCCCGGCGCCGGTCTGCGCGGAGACGAAGGCCGCGTCGGGCAGCAGCCCGCGCAACCGGGTGAGCTCGTTCGGGTCGGCCGCGTCGATCTTGTTGACCACCAGCAGTTCCGGCGGTGCGGCGGTGCCCTGCTCCTTGATCACGTCGGTGATCACCTCGCGGACCGCCCTGATCTGTTCGAGCGGCAGCGGATCGGAGCCGTCGACGACGTGCAGCAGCAGGTCGGCGCCGGTGACCTCTTCCAGGGTCGAGCGGAACGCCTCGACCAGCTGGGTCGGCAGGTGCCGGACGAAACCGACGGTGTCGGTGAACACCATCTCGCGGCCGTCGTCGAGCGCGGCCCTGCGGGTGGTCGGATCCAGGGTGGCGAACAGCGCGTCCTGTACCAGCAGGCCCGCGCCGGTGAGCGCGTTCATCAGGCTGGACTTGCCCGCGTTGGTGTAGCCGACGATGGCGATCGCGGGGACGCCGCTGCCCGCGCGCCGGGCGCGCATGGTGTCGCGGGCGGTCTTCATCTCCCGGATCTCGCGGCGCAGCTTGGCCATCCGCTCGCGGATGCGGCGGCGGTCGGTCTCGATCTTGGTCTCACCGGGACCACGCAGACCGACACCACCACCGTTGCCGCCCGCGCGGCCACCGGCCTGCCGGGACATCGACTCACCCCAGCCACGCAGCCGCGGCAGCATGTATTCCATCTGCGCGAGCGCGACCTGGGCCTTGCCCTCGCGGGAGGTGGCGTGCTGGGCGAAGATGTCGAGGATCAGCGCGGTGCGGTCGATGACCTTGACCTTGACGACCTTCTCCAGCGCGGTCAGCTGCGCCGGGGTGAGTTCACCGTCGCAGATCACGGTGTCGGCACCGGTGTCGAGGACAACGGTGCGCAGTTCCTCGGCCTTGCCGGAGCCGATGTAGGTGGCCGGGTCTGGCTTGTCGCGGCGCTGGATCAGGCCTTCGAGAACCTCGGAGCCCGCGGTCTCGGCGAGGGCGGCCAGCTCGACCATGCTCGCCTCGGCCTGGGCGGAGCTGCCGGTGGTCCACACACCGACCAGCACGACCCGTTCCAGGCGCAGCTGCCGGTATTCGACCTCGGTGATGTCGGTGAGTTCGGTGGACAGCCCGGCGACACGGCGCAGCGAGGAGCGCTCGTCGAGCTGCATCTCGCCGACGGTGGGTTCGGGTGCCCAGCCGGGACGCTGCATGCGGGCCGCGTGGCGGGCGAGCGCGTCGTCGACGTCGCCGCGGTCGGCGGCCACGTCGGGATCGGCCGCGGTGGTGTGCTCGGCCGAAGTGGGCTCTGTGGGGGTTTCTGGTTTCGTCATACGCCTTCTATGCTGCCACGTCACGGTGACAGTGCGCATCCGGTTATCCGGCTACTGCGCGTCCCACCACTCCCGTGACAACGTGCCGGCGGCCAGCAGCACCGAGGGACCGCGCAACCAGGACCGGCCCTGGTCGATGGTGACGCGCACCTGACCCCCGGGCACCCGCACCGTCACCTCGCCGGATCCACCGCCGACCGGGACTCCGGCGGCGGTCAGCGCCGCGGCCGCCGCGGCGACGGTTCCCGTTCCACAGGACCGTGTTTCGCCGACGCCGCGTTCGTAGACCCGCATGTCGACGGCGTTGTCGGGACCCAGCGCGGTGAGGATCTCGACATTGACCCCGTGCGGGAACAGGTCGGGATCGAAACCGGGCGAGACGGCCAGATCGAGCTTGGCCAGCGCGTCGGCCGTGAGTCCCTCGTCGACGCAGGCCAGATGCGGATTGCCGACATCGATGCCGATCCCCGGCAGCGCCCAGCCGCCCAGGGTCGCGGTGGACGGGCCGAGTTCACGCACGACACCCATGTCGACGGTGACCTCGCCGTCGACCGGTCCGGCCGCGTGCACCACGACGGGCCGGGCGCCCGCGCGGCTGCCGACGACGTACTCGGTGCGCGATTCCATCCCGGACGCGTTCAGGTAGTGCGCGAACACCCGCACGCCGTTGCCGCACATCTCGGCGATCGAGCCGTCGGCATTGCGGTAGTCCATGAACCAGTCGTCGCCGCCGACGCCGTCGGGCAGCGCGTCGAGCACTCCCGCGTCGACGAGGGCGCCCGCCGTGGCGACGCGCAGCACGCCGTCGGCGCCGAGGCCACGCTGCCGGTCACAGAGCGCGGCGACGCGGTCGGCGGTCAGGTCGAGCCGGGCCTGCGGGTCGGGCAGCACGACGAAATCGTTCTGGGTGCCGTTGCCCTTGCTGAATTCGATGTCGGACACGGTCGTCATTGTCCTCTTCGCCGCCGGGTGCCGCGCTACCGGGCGAAGGTGCGCCGCTGGCGGGCGATCTCGTAGAGGCTGATCGCACCCGCCGACGGCGCGCCGAGCGAGCTGGCGGTGCCGCCCATCGGGATGGTCACCAGGTCGTCGCAGGCCTCGGCCCAGGCCGAGCTCATCCCGGCGGTCTCGTTGCCGACGACCAGGATCGTGGCCTCGGTGAAGTCGTAGTCGTAGATGGTGCTCGGCGCGTCCTCGTCGGTGCCGACGATGCGGGTGGGAATGCCGCGCGCCACCTGACGGTCCCGGAATTCGAGGACCTGCGCGGGTCCGGCGGCGCGCAGGACCGGGACGGCGAACAGCGAACCGGTGGAGGCGCGCACGGCCTGCGGATCGAACTGGTCGGCACCGTGGCCGGTGACGATCACCCCGGACGCGCCGAAGGCGTCGGCGGACCGGATCAGCGTGCCGAGGTTGCCCGGCGAGTTCGGGCGGTCGAACACGACGACGACCGGCGCGTCCTCCCCCGGTTCGCCGGGCGCGTAGTCGGCCAGGTCCGGCTGCTGCGAGACCGCGACCGCGACGATCTCCGGTGCGGTCGCCGCCTTCTCCCCCAGCTCGGCCATGAGTTCGGGAACCAGCCCGACCTGCGGCACGTCGGCGGTGTCGAGCACCTCGCGCGCCCAGCTCGACAGCTCGGGGGTGCCGAGCCGGTAGAGCAGTGTTTCCAGCGGCCAGTCGTTGGCCAGCGCCTGGGTGATCGGGCGCACGCCCTGCACGAGGAACCGGCCGTCACGATGACGTTTTGTCCGGTTGTTGAGGTAGGCCTGCCACACCTGCACCGAGGCGTTGCGGGTACTCACTCGACGCGTCACTGCGCTGTCCGTCCTGTCGGGTCTGTGTGGTGAGGGGAGAGCAGTGCCAGCGCGGTCGCGGCGAGCTCGGGGTCGGCGCCGTCGACCCAGGTCACCCTGGGATCGCGGCGGAACCACGACCGCTGCCTGCGCACATACCGGCGGGTGCCGATCAGGGTGCGCTCGCGGGCGTGGGCGAGGTCGTATTCGCCGTCGAGATGGGCCAGCACCTGGGCGTAGCCGATCGCGCGGCGGGCGGTCTGGCCGTCACGCAGCCCGAGTTCGATCAGGCCGCGCACCTCCTCGACCAGGCCGCTGTCGAACATGAGAGCGGTGCGTGCCTCGATCCGGGCGTCCAGGGCCGCGGTCTCCCGGTCGACGCCGAGGATCGCGGTGTCCCAGCGCGGCGGGCCGATCGTCGGCGCCGAGGCGGCGAAGGGCTGCCCGGTCAGCTCGACCACCTCGAGCGCGCGCACCATCCGCCTGCCGTCGGTGGGCAGGATGGTCGACGCCGCGACCGGGTCGGCTTCCTTCAGTGCCGCGTGCACCGCGTGCACCCCGCCCTCGGCGAGCAGCGCCTCCCAGCGCGCGCGGATCTCGGGGTCGGTGGCCGGGAAGTCCCACTGGTCGAGCAGCGCCTGCACGTACATCATCGAGCCGCCCACGATCACCGGGACGAGGCCGCGGGCCATGATGTCCTCGACGATCGCGCTCGCGGCGCTCTGGTAGGCGGCGACCGTCGCGGTCTCGGTGACGTCGAGGACGTCGAGCAGGTGGTGCGGGATACCGCGGCGCTGGTCGGGCGGCAGTTTCGCGGTGCCGACATCCATCCCGCGATAGAGCTGCATCGCATCGATATTGACGATCTCGCCGCCGAGCCGTTCGGCGAGGTCGAGCGCGAGATCGGATTTCCCGGTGGCGGTGGGTCCGACGACCGCGATCGGGCGCCCGGGCCTGCTCGTCACTCGCCGATACCTTCCTGTCCACATGGTTGCCACACGCTCACGTCGTAGCCGACACCATAGGGTGCGCCCTGATAGAGGGTACGCACCCGCGGATCGGCCGGATCGGCGGCGAACAGACCGCCGAGTACCTGGTAGGCGGCGCGTCCGTCGAGCAGCAGTTCGGCGCACAGCGCGGGGTCGAGCACGGCCAGTCCGGACCGCGATCCGGCGCGTAGCGCGGTGTCGAGGGCGTACTGCACCGGCGCCGCTCGCTCGTCCAGATAGCCGGGCGCCGTGACGGTCAGCGTCGCGGCACCGTCGGCAACGACGAGCACCGCGTGTGCCGCCGCATCGGCATCCAGTTCGGCCCGCAACGCGGCGCCGGCGCGCGCGCAGTCCGACGGCGACGCGTCGGCGGCGAGCAGCCGAGCGCGCACCGAGATCCCCGGCGCCACCTGCTCGCGCAACCACCCGGCGACCAGTACGGGCAGGGGAAGCTGAGCGTCTGCTGGACCCGGATCCTCGCCGGCGGGGCCGAGACCGACGACCACGTCGGCTCCGAAACCACGGAACGTCCCTCTGGTCGTGGCGGGGAAGTTCTGGTCGTGCGCGCCGACGCCGATGACGGTCCACCGGTCGGCGGACGCGACGAGCGAGGTCGCCGCGTCGAGTGCCGCGGCGCGCAGCACCGCGATCGGGTCGTCGGGATCGCTGCCGGACACGACGGGACGCCCGCACAGTTCGGGCACCAGCATCGGCGGCGACGGGACCAGGGCCGCTATCGAGAACACGCCGTAACCGTAGCCGTACCGCGTGGGCGGCCCGGCACCCGCCGCACCACGACCCGGCTGCGGTCTGCGAGTGTCCGGCGCGGTGATGCGCGCCGAGATTGCTAGTGTTTTCAGGTGCGACTACCCACGTCGTCCGGGACGAAATCCCAGGAAATCCGGCATCCGATCGCTGGGATCGATGGTTTCCTCGGCTCGAACCGGGTTCAATGGGATGTGCTAGGGCGTAACCAGGCAGCCGTGACGCGCGGCAGGGACGGAGAGCAATGACCGACAGCAACGGAACCGCGAAGCCCACCCCCGGTCCGGGCCCGCGACCCTCCGCTACCCCCAAGCCCGGCGGAAAGACTCCGCGTCCGCCGAAGCCGCACGCCGTGAAACCGGCGCCGGGACCCGATCAACCCCATCCGCATCCCGTGGTCGTGCCGACCGTCACCGACCCGAGCAAGTGGGGCCGCGTCGACGAGGACGGCACCGCCTGGGTGAAGACCGCCGACGGCGAGCGCGTCATCGGCTCCTGGCAGGCGGGCGACGCCGCCGAGGGGCTCGAGCACTTCGGCCGCCGCTTCGACGATCTGGCGACCGAGGTCGCGCTGCTCGAGGCCAGGCTGGCCGCGGGCGCCGACGCCCGCAAGACCAAGGCCGCCGCGCTCGCGATCGCCGAGACGCTGCCCACCGCGGCCGTCATCGGCGATATCGACGGGCTGGCCACGCGTCTGCAGGCCATCACCGAGCACTCCGAGGAAGCCGCCGCGCACGCCAAGGAGGAGAAGGAGCGCGCCCGGCACGAGCACACCGAGCGCAAGGAAGCCCTCGCCGCCGAGGCCGAGCAGATCGCCGCCGAGTCCACCCAGTGGAAGCACGCGGGCGACCGGCTGCGCGAGATCCTCGACGAGTGGAAGTCCATCCGCGGTGTCGATCGCAAGGTCGACGACGCGCTGTGGAAGCGCTACTCCAAGGCCCGCGAGGCGTTCAACCGCCGCCGCGGCGCCCACTTCGCCGAGCTCGACCGGGAACGCGCCTCGGCGAAGACCCGCAAGGAAGAGCTGTGCGTGCGCGCCGAGGAGCTGTCCGGGTCCACCGACTGGACCGGCACCGCCGCGGTGTTCCGCGATCTGCTCACCGAGTGGAAGGCCGCGGGTCGCGCGCCGCGCGAGGCCGACGAGGCACTGTGGCGCCGGTTCAAGAGCGCCCAGGACGTGTTCTTCGCCGCCCGCAACGCGGCGGTGTCCGAGCGCGACGCCGAGTTCGAGCACAATGCCACCGCCAAGCAGGAACTGCTGCGCGCCTACGAGCACATCGACCCGGCCGCCGGGCTCGACGCCGCCCGCAACGCGCTGCGCGAACTACAGGACAAGTGGGACGGCATCGGCAAGGTGCCGCGTGAGCGCATGCAGGAGCTGGAAGGCAAGCTGCGCGCCATCGAGAAGCGCGTGCGCGACGCCGCCGACCAGCAGTGGCGCCGCACCGACCCGGAAGCCGTCGCCCGCGCCGCGCAGTTCCGTGAGCGGGTCGCCCAGTTCGAGGAGCAGGCCGCCAAGGCCACCGCGGCGGGCAAGAAGCGCGACGCGGAGAAGGCACTCGAACAGGCCAAGCAGTGGCGCGAGTGGGCCGAAGCCGCCGAGGGCGCCGTCAGCAACCGATAGAACACTCAGCAACCGAGAGAACACAGCGAAACCCCCGACCGCTGGTCGGGGGT